>DASQXF010000389.1:0-7882 GCA_035639895.1 Xanthobacteraceae bacterium | reverse complement strand
ATCCGGATTACTTCCTCGACAACATGAAGAACTACGGCTCGCTCTTTCTCGGGCCGCGGACCAACGTCGCTTATGGCGACAAGGTGATCGGAACCAACCACACGCTGCCGACCAAGAAGGCCGCGCGTTATACCGGCGGCTTGTGGGTGGGAAAGTTCCTCAAGACCTGCACCTATCAAAAGGTGCTCACCGATGACGCATCCGCGCTGGTCGGCGAATATTGCTCGCGGCTGTGCATCCTCGAGGGCTTTTACGCCCATGCCGAGCAGGCCAATGTGCGCGTGCGGCGCTACGGCGGACGTAACGTGGCCTTTGCGCAGGCGGCGGAGTGATAAACGGACCGCGAGAAGGGCACAATGAGCCCTAAGTCGGGTGCAGGCACTCGTGGATCGCGGACAGGTTCGAATTTCAGCGCATGGCTATGATGAGCTTGCCGCCGATGATATATTCATCGGCGACGTGATTGCCGGCGTTGCGATGGCAATCGTCGTGGAGGACTATCCGCATTTTGTGCGAGGACCATGCGTTCTCGTGTTGCAGAAGGATGACAACGGCCGCCCTATTCATGTCGTTTGGGGTATTCCGGAGAATGGCACGGGGCCCGCGGTTGTGGTGACAGCGTACCGGCCCGATCCTGCACGATGGTCTAGTGATTTCCTGAAGCGGAAAACACCATGAATCGGGTCACTATCAAGATCGTTCATGAAGGCAGGTATGCCGCAGAGATTCCAGTCGAGCTGATCGAACAAGAAGGCGGCTGGTCGCCTTACCTATCGGTTCAGGACGCAGCCAAACTCGATGTCGTGCGAAAAGCGCTTCGAGATGGCGACACAGCGACCGCGGCGAAATACGCCCGCGTCTTTCAGTTGCTGCCGATTTCCGCCTGAGATGACTTCAATCGGGCTTGCGGCGACACCGTCCTTCCGCCTCGACGGCAAGCACGCGCTCGTCACCGGCGGCGGCCGCGGCATTGGACTGGCGGCGGCTTCGGCGTTGGCGCAAGCCGGGGCGCACGTGACGCTCGTCGCGCGCACGCAAGCGCAGATCGAGGCTGCGGCGCAAGCCATCCGCACGCGCGGCGACAAGGCCGCCGCACTTTCGCTCGACGTCACCGATCTCGACGCCGTAGGCCGCGCGATCGCGGCCGCGGAGCCGTTCGATGTGCTCGTCAACAATGCCGGCACCAATCGCCCGGCCCGGCTGGTCGATGTGAAGGTTGAGGATTTCGACGCGATCTTTGCGCTCAACGTGCGCGCCGCCTTCTTCATGGCGCAAGCGGTCGCACGCCGCTTGATCGAGGCCAAGCGTCCCGGCTCGATCATCAACATCTCCTCGCAGATGGGACATGTCGGGGCAGCCCGCCGCACCGTTTATTGCGCCAGCAAGCATGCGATGGAAGGTTTCACCAAGGCGATGGCGATCGAGCTCGCGCCGCACAACATTCGCGTCAACAGCCTGGGTCCAACGTTCCTGGAAACGCCGATGACGCGGCCGTTCTTCGAGGACAAGGCTTTCCGCGAGGAAGTGCTTTCCAAGATCAAGCTCGGCCGGCTGGGCCAGCTCGACGAGTTGACGGGAGCGATTGTTTTCCTTGCCTCCGACGCCTCGTCGCTGATGACCGGGGCGGCCCTTGTCCTCGACGGCGGCTGGACGGCGGAATAAGCCTTCGCTCAACCCGTCCTGACCGGATAGACCGGCGTCTCGCCACTCAGCACACGCGCGACATCGGCCGCACATTTGGTCTGCAGCTCGTTGAGCGCTTCGACCGAGTAGAAGGCCGTGTGCGGCGTCAGGATGACGTTATCGCGCCCGATCAGCTTGGACTCCTTCGGCAGGGGCTCGACCGCGACCACGTCAAGCGCGGCGCCGGCGAGCTGGCCGGAATCGAGCGCGAAGACGAGCGCCTCTTCGTCCACCAATGGCCCGCGCGCGGTGTTGATGAGGCAGGCGCCTTTCTTCATTTTGCGGAAGACCTCGGCACTGAACAGGCCGCGCGTCGCCGGCAGCAATGGCGCGTGGATCGACACGAAGTCGGAGATTTCGAGCAACCGGTCGAAGCTCACGCCCTCGACGCCGGCGGCGGCAAGCGCGTGCTCTGCCGCGTAGGGATCGTGGGCGACGACGCGCAGCCCGAATGCCTTGGCCTTGGGCGTCAGCGCCCGCGGAATGTTGCCGAACCCGACGAGACCCAGCACCCGACCGGAGAGCCGATGAATCGGGACCACCGCCGAAATTTCCCAGCGTCCCGCCTGCACCAGCGCGTTCGACTGCGCGATTTTCCGCGCCAGCGCGAGCAGCAGCGCCATCGCGTGATCGGAAACTTCCTGCATGCAATAGTCCGGCACGTAGGTGACGGTGATGCCGAGCTCAACCGCGGCGGGAATGTCGATGTTGTCGACGCCAAGGCCGAAACGGCCGATCGCCTTGCAGCGCCGCAGCTGCCGCAGCAGCTCGCCAGGCAGCTTGGCGTAGGTGACGAGGATGGCGTCGGCGTCCCGCGCCACCGCCAAGACGTCATCGGCGGACGGGCTCTTCGCGATCCGCAGCTCGGGATCGATGCGCGCAAGCGCCGCCTTGGCCGGATCGAGCGAGGGAAATGGGCTGTCGGTGACCGCGATCAGGGGACCGGGCATGGACCACTCCCTGGATAGTGCGTCGTCAACCTCGCAAGACTTCGGGGTTGAAGCAATTGGGCGGTATCTTCCCCTGTAGGAACGCGAGGATATTGTCGACGACGATGTTTGCCATCTGCTCGCGCACCTCCCCGACTGCGCTGCCCAGATGCGGGGTGGTGACCAGGTTCGGCTGTTTCAGCAGCGATGGCGTCACCTTGGGCTCGTGCTCGAAGACGTCAAGCCCGGCGCCGGCGATTTGCCGCTTCTTGAGAGCGCGCGCGAGCGCCGTCGCATCGACGATTGCGCCTCGCGCCGTATTGATTAGGTACGCGTTCGGCTTCATCAGGGCCAACTCACGGCTGCCGATCTGATGGACCGTTTCCGGCGTAAGTGGTGAATGCACCGAGACGAAATCGGATTCCTTCAGCAGCTGATCGAGCGGCACATAGGTCATCTCAAAGTCGCGCTCGAGACTCTCGGGCTTGCGCCGCGGCGCCCAATACAGCGTACGCATGTCGAAACCCTTGGCCCGGCGTGCAACGCGGGTACCGATACGGCCGCCGCCCCCGATCAGTCCGAGCGTCTTGCCGTAGAGGGCAGTCCCCACGAGGTAGCTTGATTGCGAGCCGGGGAAACGTCCTTTGTGGACGAGCCGGTCGGCTTCAACCATGCGCCTAGCTACCATCAGCATCAATCCGAACGTGAGATCGGCGGCCGCCTCCGCCACAATGGGCGGCACGACGGTTACCACGATCTTCTGTTTCGTCGCGGCGGCGACGTCGATGTTGTCGGGCGTGATCGATTGCGAGGCGATCATCCGCAGTTTCGGATTCGCCGCAATCACCTGACGATCGATCACATCGTGCAGCAGCGAAAAAAGGATGTCGCATCGGCGTACAGCCGTGATCAGTGCCTGCTTCGGAATGATACGGCTCGAATCAGGATTGACTTTCACGCTCGCGACCCGGCGCAAGCGCTTGATCGCGCTGTCGGCGACCGGCTGGGTGACGAAGATGCGCGGGCGCATCAGGCCATCCACCGCACGATGCCGGCAACGCCGTCGACCGCGACCTGCGACCCGTCCGGGATGCGGCTGGTAGCCTCGAGCACGCCGAGCACCATTGGGATGCCGCGCTCACGCGCGAGCGAGGCGAGATGTGACGTGGAGCCGCCGAGCTCCGCGACCACGCCTGCGACGCGCGGCAAGACGTGGCTCAGCGCCGGGCTGGCAATGCGCGTGACGAGCACGTCGCCGGGCGCAACCCGCGTCAGCTCGCACTCGCAGCTGACCACCACCGCGCGGCCGGCGCCCCAGCCCACGCCGGCGGGATGGCCGCTCAGCCCGGGATGCTTGCGCCAGATCTCGTCGGGTATGGTGATCGGCTCGACCGCGAACGGGCGTGCCTGCAGGAGTTTGAAGCCGGCATCGTCGAGCGCCCATTCAATCTCGACCGGGCCGCCGACCACTGATTCAGCCTTGAGCATCATGCGGCCGAGCGTCACCGCCTGCGCGGCGTCAAGGCACGGCGCACTGATCAGCTCTGTGGGCACCGCCTGCGGCGTGGCGCCGTGGCCGCAGCTCTCGCGGTGGTGCTTGCGGCCGGCCTCGATCTTGCGCAGAAAGCCCTGGCGCGAGAGCACGATGCGGTCCGGAACCACCTCGCCTTGCGCAATGGTGGAGCCCAATCCCCATGTCGCGCTGATGAGCATTCCCCCCGCGGCGGTCTCACTCATGCCGCCGCCCGAGACGCGCGCGTCGACGAGCGGCTGAATGAGCACGGCCATGGCCGTCTCGGCCGGCGAGCGTCCGTGGTCTTCCATGCCGCGGCGCGCGTTCGTGGTCCACAGCGCGGCCCAGCAGGCGCGCACGGCGGTGAGCAGCGCGGCCTCGTCATCGATGCCGAGAAAGCTTTCGAACTGGCCGGCGAAATTGCTCCCTTTGCGATCCTCGATCAGAGATGAGGAGCGCACTGCACTTGGTCCCGCCTCGGCCTCGCGTTGCGCCTGCCATGCGGCGAGCAGCGGCGCGAGGATTCCGGGTGCGATCGGCTGCTCGTAAAGGCCGAGCCGAATGTCGACGGAAAGACGGCGCTGCTCGGCGGCATCGGCTGCGGCAAATCGGCGGATCATCTACTCTAGTCCGAGCGCGGCGATTTGCGCGCGATAGGCATCCGCGCTGAGACAGAAGCCACCCGGCGTCGGCAAGCCCGCACGCCCCAGCGCGGCCAGGTTTGCCGCCTTCGGGCCGATGCGCTCGGCGTCGCCAGCGGTGGCGGCGGTGAGCAGGACGATGAACTGCGACATGAGCGGGTGCCTCGCTCCTTTCGAAACAGCACAAGTCCGGTGTGCGCGCATGCGCGCCTGTGGTTCGACCTCGCTAATCGGGAATCACCGCCCGCCGTGGTGCGCGCCGGTGACAGGTTGGAATTGCGTCATTTCACATGATCGGCA
Organism: Xanthobacteraceae bacterium; assembly: GCA_035639895.1. Taxonomy (GTDB): domain Bacteria; phylum Pseudomonadota; class Alphaproteobacteria; order Rhizobiales; family Xanthobacteraceae; genus VAZQ01. Next base: position 2,816 of record DASQXF010000389.1, on the reverse strand, counting down.
TAGCCGGGGATCGGATCGACCACGGTGATCTGCTTGACCGGAAAGTTGGAAATGATCTCGATGTCCTTGTCGTGCACGATCAGCATCTCCTCGATGCGCACCCCGTAACGGAAGCGCTTGCCGTGCTGGGTCTCAAGCGCGAAGGTCATTCCAGCCTTGATCTCGACTGGATGGTCGAGCGACCAGATGCGCGAGATCACCGGCGGGTCGTATTGCGCGAGCCCGAGGCCATGGCCCCATAGATTCGCCGCCGCCTGATCCTCTTCCTTGTAGCCCCAGGCTTGCTTCGCAGACGGCCACTTCCTCGCGATCTCGCGCGTGGTCGTGCCGGCTTTGACCGCGTGAATCGAATCGTAGAGCCATTCGAGCGCGGTCGCATACGTGTCCTTCTGCTCTCGGGTCGGCTCCTTGCCGACGCAGTAGGTGCGGTAATAACAGGATTTGTAACCGTTCCAGGTAAGCGCGGCCAAATCCATGAACACGATGTCCCCGGGCTGAATGATGCGGTCCGAGAAATTACGCCAATTGGGCCAGGTGTTCGGGCCTGACGACACGATGACGTCCTCGACGTCCTCCATGCCGGGAATGCTGTAGAGATATTTCATCAGGTGGGCGGTGACCTGGTTCTCGGTGATCCCGGGGCGCAGGAACTTCATGCATTCCCAGTGGGTGGCGTCGCCGATGGCGCCGACGATGCGCATGCACTCCTGCTCGTCGACGTTCTTGACGGCGCGCGCCTCCATCATCGGCGTCATGCCATCGACCCAGTTGATCTTCTTGTCCTTGAAGATGTTGATCATGTTGATGTCGATGAAGTCGACGCCGAGCTTTTGCCCGGCAACGCCGTGCCGCTTCATCTCGTACAGGATGGCGTCAGTGAATTTCTTGACCTGCTGCTGCGACGCCGGCCCGGCCGCACCCTTGATCCACGCATAGGAGTAGCGGACGTTCTCTTTCGGGATCCACGGCGAGTGCCGCTCGATCTGGAAGCCGAGGTCGCCCTGCTCGAACAGCACCGGGGCACCGTCGCCGCAGAGGAGCGCATAGCGCAACCCCGGCTTGAGTCGATTCCAGCCGGGCGTGAGCGTGCCGGTGAGATAGCGCACGTTCTCGTCGTACATGCACAACATGGCGCCGAGGCCGTGCTTCTTCATGTGCTCGCGCGCCCGCTCGGTCCGGTATTTCTTCAACCGGTCCCAATTGACGCGTTGCTGCCAATCCAAGCCGGCGATGCCGAAATTTGCCGTTCCCATGGACCCTCCCGGAGCAGGCGGTGTTCTTGTTGACCGAGAATCGCAGCGTAACCTTGCGTTGTCCTAGAACCGAAGCGTAACCCTTGCGCCTTACGCTACCAAAATAATATATTCTGCATTTGAGCATCAGTTTTTATGATAGGTCTGTCGCTGCATGGTCGACATTGCGCTACGGCAAGTTCGCGCCGTCATCGCCGCCTGTGAGGAGGGCTCGTTCACGCGCGCCGCCGATCGTGAGAACGCGACTCAATCTGGTATTTCCCAGCACGTCGCCGCAGTCGAGCGCACGCTCGGGGTCAAGCTGTTCGAGCGCTCCGCGCGCGGCATCGTGCCGACGCCCGCGGGGCTGCGTTACTACAAGAACTGCATCGAGGCGGTCGGCCGTCTGGAACATGCCAACGAGGAGGCCCGCAGCCTCGCGGGCCTGGTCAGCGGCGATCTGCGCGTCGGGCTGATGCCGACCTTCACCCGCGCGGTGCTGGCGCCGACGTTGGAGGATTTCGTTCCGCGCCATCCCGATGTACGGCTGCACGTTTTGGAGGGGTATAGCGGGCTGTTGACCGGCATGGTGCTGGCCGACGAGCTCGATTTCGCCATTGTGCCGGCATTTGAGGGGCGCACGGGCTTGAAATCGCGCCTGCTGGTGCGCGACCGCGAGATGCTGCTGTCAGGCCGAGAGCGCGGGCTGAGGCCGCTGGCACCGGTCGAGCTCGCCGATTGCGCGCCGCTGAAAATCGTCGTGCCCGGGCCGCAAAATGTTCGCCGTCGCAACCTCGAGACCTATTTTCATACTCATGGCGTCGAGGTCGCCGCCATGCTGGAAATGGACGCCATGATCGGCACCCTCGAATTCGTTGCGCGGTCGGACTGGGTGACCGTGTTGCCAAGCCTCATCTGCGTCAATGACATCGGCAAGGATGATCTGGTGGTGAATCCGATCGTCAAGCCACCGCTGCGCGCCGAATTCGTCGTCATCCAGCCGGCGCGGCGTACCTTAAGTCTGCCGGCGCGACGGTTCCTCGATTGTTTCGAAGCCCAGATGGCCAACATCCACGCCGTGTGGGACCGGGCATTGGCCTCGCCTCTCGCGGCAAATGGCCGCAGTCGACAAAAGCCTGCGGCCCGGCGTTAACGCGCACTTGCATCCAATCTCTTGGATGTGATGCGGCGCTTGAGCGATCGGGACACATTCCGTTAGTTCGCGTCCTGTCCAGGATCGGCCTTGAGCCCCGCCGCCTCGATGCCCGCGATCGCGCAGGCCTCGTCACGATCCGAGGTGTCGCCGGAAATGCCGACCGCGCCCACGATGTCGCCGGCTCCGTTTCTGATCAGCACGCCGCCGGGGTTGGTCACCATGCGTCCGTCGCTCGCCGCCGCCAGCATGGTGAAGAACTGCGGCCTCTTCGCCGCGCGCGCGGCCAAGGTACGCGAGCCGAAGCCCATGCCGAGCGCACCCCAGGCCTTGCCGAACGCGATATCGAAACGCAACAGGCCGGACTTGTCCTCGCGCTTGAACGCCACGAGGTGACCGCCCGCGTCGAGAACAGCGACGGTGAGCGGCGC
>DASQXF010000388.1:0-9643 GCA_035639895.1 Xanthobacteraceae bacterium | reverse complement strand
GAAGATCTCCCCGCTCTTGCTGTGAACGACCACGTACATGGATCGCCGTTGATGCGCTTCGAACTGCTATTTGAGCCCAAGCTTGCGACCGAGTCTCTGCAATCAAGATGTTAAACCGGTGCGTCGGAGAAAGTCACGTCGCTCAAAGCCGGGCGGTTACAAATACCACCGCTCAATTACTAACCCGCAGAGGCTACCTAAACGGGCTGCCGCACGAGGCAACCAGCGCAGTTGAGCATCCGCTTTGGTGTTTGCGATCATCAGTGGTGCCGCCGCCCTGTGATTGTTCCGCACGTCAGGACAATCGTCTCACAGCTCGCAAGACATGGAAATTAATGGCATCGTTTTGGAGCAGGACTCCAAGAGGTGCAGCCGTGTTAATAGCTTATCGACGCCTGATCATAACTGGCCCGTCAGGCGACACAGAAGTACCGGTTCGTCTGTTCCAGCCAGAAAACGATGACGGCATGTGGATCTGCCGATATGAGATCGACTGGCCAAGGCAGAAAAGGTCGCATTTCGCGGGCGGCGCCGATTCGTTTCAGGCACTGATTCTCGCACTGCAGATGATCGGTGCGGAGATATATGCAAGCGCGTATCATAAGGCTGGTTCTCTGAAGTGGTTTGAACGAGATCGAGGGTATGGCTTTCCTGTTGGCGGCAATCTGCGCGACTTGCTTATCGGCGATGACACGAACCTGTGAAGCCAACATGCCCGCTGAACCTTTCGTGAGCGCCTCCCTTTCCCGCTTTTGAGATTGTGTGAGCGCGACCTTGTCGTGGTCCCGTCGTGGTCCCTGCCCGAAAACGACAGACTTTTCGGCGATCTGCCGCGGCCGCCGATGCCGGTCGGCGAATCATTGCGCAGCGCCATGTGAGCGTCGCTGTGCGCGGTTTCCGGGCGACGATCGAAGTTTGTTCGGGTGCTTTTCGCCTGTCCGCGGCCCGAGTTCCGCCGCAGTTCCGTTGATCATAAGCGTGGGAGAACACGCCAGCGCGCATTAAGGGGGAAAGGTCGCATTAGAACGGCGCGGCGAGGGGGCATGCCGTGACTCGTTTCTCGAGTTCAAAATTCGCGACCGCGCTGCAACCGCGCAGCGTGGTGAAATATGTTGCCCAACTGATCATCGTCGGCGCCGGCTATTTTGTTCTGGCGAAAGCGGCACTGACGCTCGCCTCGATCTATACGAGCGCCGTCCCCATCTGGCCACCTGCCGGATTTGCCTTGGCCGCCGTCCTCGTCTGCGGCCTGCGCGTTTGGCCGGCCATTTTTGCGGCCGCATTTGCCGCCGGCATACCCACCGATATTCCCGATGCGAACGCTGCGGATTGGGTCTTGCCTGCGTGCGTCGCGAGCGCGAGCACCATTGAGGCTCTCATCGGCGGCTTCTTGATCAAAGCCTGGTCCCAGGGGCGCAGGACGTTCGATACCCCGACCGGGGTCGTGAAATTTGCCCTAGTCGCGCTCGCAAGCACGTTGATCGCCGCGCTCGTCGGGGTCGGCGGCTTTTATCTCGCGGGATACCTCGACTGGGATAGCCTCGGCGCCTGGGGCGCTGCATGGTGGCTGCGCGACGCCGCTGGCGCATTCGTCCTCGCGCCGGCCGCGGTGCTTTGGGCGATCAGCAGCTTCCGCGCTTTCGATGTGGACAGCGCGTTGTCCTCGAGCCTCGCCATTGTGGCGGCGATCCTTGTGGGACTGATCGCCTTTAGTCCGTTATTCGAGCAGAGCGCGCTCAGGAGCGCGCTGGCCTTTCTGGCGGCGCTGCCGCTGCTGTGGGCGGCGCTTCGCTGCGGAGAGCGGGATACCGCGACCACCGTCCTCGTTCTGTCGTGCTTTGCCATCTGGGGAGCGTTGGCGGGCGACGGACCGTTCGCGGGAGCGGCCTCCAACGATGGGTTCTTGCTGCTGCCCGTGTTCATGATCAGCATCTCGGTGGTGAGTCTCGCCCTGAGTGCATACGTTTCGGTGCGAAAGCGCGCGGAAGTCAAATTGCGCCACCAGGAGCAGATTCTCCGCGCGATGTTCAGCCAATCGGTCGTGGGCGTCGCGCAAATCGATGCGACGGGGCGCTTTACCCTCGTCAACAATCGATTTTGCGGGATCGTGCGTCGTACGGCCCCAGAACTGTTGCGGATGCACATCCAGGATCTGACCGATTCGGATGACTTGCCACACCTGGCCAATCTGATCCGGAACGCGATCCGCACCGGAGAAGGATTTGCCCTCGAGAGCCGACACGTGATGCCCGACGGCTCGCGCCGGTGGACGCGCAACAACGTCTCGGCCATCGCCGACCCCAGCGGTGCCGTGCGGCATCTCATGGTGGTCGCGGAGGACGTCAGCGAGCGCCGCCGCGCCGACGAAGATCTCAAGCGCACGCGCGACGACCTGCAGAAGTCGCTCGAAGAACGCACCGCCAGCCTCGAGCACACGACGGAGGTCCTGCACACCGAGATCGAGCAGCGCAAGCGGGTCGAAGCCGCGCTCAAGCAGGACATCGCCGAGCGGCGCAAGGCGCAAGAGGCGCTGATGGAGAGCGAGTGGCGTTTTCGCACCGTGATCCAAGGCGTCACCGACTACGCGATCTTCATGCTCGACCGCGGCGGTTACATCACGAACTGGAACATGGGCGCGCAGCGCATTCACCAATATGCTGCGGCGGAGATCATCGGAGAACACTTCAGCCGCTTCTACGCCGAGGAGGAGCAGCAGCGTGGCGAGCCGGCGCGGGCGCTCCACCTCGCCGCCTATGAGGGCAAATGCGTCGTCGAGGGCTGGCGCGTGCGGCGTGACAAGAGCCTGTTCTGGGCGAGCGCCGTGATCGAGGCGGTCCGCGACGAGGTCGGCACGCTGGTCGGGTTCGTGAACATCACCCGCGACATGACTGAGAAACGCGAAGCCCAGGCCTCGCTCGAGCGGGCGCAGGAGCAGCTCGCCCAATCCCAGAAGATGGAAGCGCTCGGCCAACTCACCGGCAGCATCGCCCACGACTTCAACAACCTGTTGACGATCGTCAGCGGTCACGCACAGCTTCTGCGCCGCCGGCTCAGTGATCCCAAGCATCTGCAAGCGATCGACGCGGTTCACGCCGCGGCCAATCGCGGCGAGAGCTTGACGCGCCAGCTGCTTGCCTTCTCGCGACGCCAGCCGCTCAATCCCGTGGTTACCGATCTCAAAGAGCGGGTCGAGGGCGTGCGCGAAATGCTCGTCGGCTCGTTACGCGGAAACGTCGAGCTCAAATGCGAAATACCGGCCGACGTCTGGCCGGTCGAGGTGGACATTGCGGAGCTCGAACTGGCGCTGGTCAACATCGCGGTCAATGCACGCGATGCCATGCCCGGCGGGGGCTCGATCACGTTGTCGGCGCGCAACGTCAACCTGAAGAAGAGCGATGGGGTCGATCAACTCGAAGGAGATTTCGTCGCGCTGGCAATGGCCGATACCGGCGTGGGCATTGCGCCGGACGTTCTGCCGCGCATTTTCGAGCCGTTCTTCACGACCAAGGCACTGGGCAAAGGCACCGGCCTGGGACTGGCGCAGGTCTACGGCTTCTCTCACCAATCGGGGGGTACTGTCGTTGCGACCAGCAAGGTGGGCAGCGGGACCACCATCACCATTTATCTGCCGCGCAAGCAGGCAATCCCGGTCGCAGCAGTGCAGGCGCCTCCGACTCAACCAAGCGCATCCGGGCAGGGCACCATTCTCGTGGTCGAGGACAACGCGGAAGTGGCCGAAATTACCGCTTCTCTCGTCGAGCAGCTCGGTTATCAGACCACCCGCGCGGAAAACGCGACCGAGGCGCTAAACCGGCTGCAGCGCGGCGACAAGATCGATCTCGTGCTCAGCGACGTCGTGATGCCCGGCGGCATGAACGGCATCGCACTGGCACAGGAAATCGGCAATCACTATCCGGACATCCCCGTTGTCCTCACCAGCGGCTACAGCGACGTGGTGCATACGGCGCAATCGCGGTATGCGATTCTGCGCAAGCCGTTCCAGCTCTCCGCTCTGGAGAAGTCGATTAGGGAAGCTCTGGAGCGGGGCACAGCGCGCGAGGACGGCGAACGCGTGCTGCAATTCTCGCGCTGGCGCGGCACGCGGGAGTAAAGCAACAATCCGCCATTCCGGCCGAGGCGCGGTGCAGCGAGGGCGGGCATCCAGTCACCGACAGCGGTTATGGATTCCGTGCTTGCGGGGTTACTCGCGTCCCGGATCGACAGATCAAAATGGGTATTACGCGAATAGCAAAGCGACGCCGCACGTGGCGAGCACGGCGACCCAGATCAGGTCGACATTGATCCAGCTGCGGCGTAGAAAATCGACGCCCGTCCAGTTGTAGACGAGCAGGGAAACCGCCGCGATCGTTGCAAGCATAACAGCGGAATGAATGGCGAGCGCCGCGAGCGCGAGGGGGGTGCTGAAGGTCGCGGCGGTTGCCGCCGGCGCAGAGCCGCAGATCGGCGCCAGCGCCGGGATCAGCATCAATCCGGCGCCATGCGCGCTCGCCATCAGAAACGACCACAGCACGAGGCCCATCAAGCCGGTCTGCATCCCGACCCGCACCCGCCGGCGATGGCCATAGAGCGCATGCCACAGCGCCCAGCCGATGAGCACGAGCGCAGCCAGGCGCAGGAGGATCGTGTGGTCGAGGACCAGGCCGAGCGCCAGCACCGCGAGCAGCACGGCAGCAACCGCCGCCGCATGCCCGACCGTGATCGGAACGAGCGACAGCAGCACGATTCGTTGGCTTCCGCGGTGCAAGCCCAGCGCGACCGCGAATAGCCACCCCATCGCCGGATTGAGCCCGTGAAAAAGGCCCAACCCCGCGAGCCCCAACCACGGCCAGAACTCGGTGGGCACTATACTCATGCCGGTGCTCGCGCGGCCGGACGGACCATCATCGATTCGGCTGTCTCACGGATAGCAATACGAATCCGAGGAGCAGTCACCGCCTTGCAGGCGAACCTGATGCGGCCGCTGCCCTTTCGGCCAATCGATGAAGAATTTCGGGTCGAATGCGAGACCCCCCGCGGGGGCGGCGTCGAGCTTGACCATCCAGCCGTCGATCCCTTCCGGATAGAACTGCGGGTCGATCGCGCCGTAGAGCGAGTTGGTGAAGTAAACGCGCCGGCCGTCGCGGCTAACCTCGACCATCTGCGGTCCACCATTGAGCTTGCCGTTCTTCGCACCCGGGTGCGTCGCGCGCGACACGATGCCTCCAATCCGTACCTTTCCGGTGAGCTTCGGGTTGAACGGATCCGACACGTCGTATTGCTGCAAGTCGCCGGTGCCCCAGCAGGCGACGTAGAGGAAGCGGTCGTCCATGGACAGATCGATGTCGGTCACCAGCGGCGGCACCGCTTTGAAGCCCTTGAGCACAGGCGGCAGCTTGTCCGGATCAGCTGGTTCGGCCGGGATCGAGATGATTTTCCTCACCGCCCACTTTTCGCCCTCGCGGAACCAGGTCCAGATCGAAGAGGAGAGATCCTTCAGGCTGATCACGCAATTGACGAAGCCGTGGGCTTTGGTCGGGTCGTGCGCGGGCCTCAGCTCGAACACGAGTTGATGTTCTTCGCCGAAGTCGATTGCTTGCAGGTGCTTGCGCTTGGTGAAATCCCAGAAATGCAGTCGCCTGCCGTATTTGCTGCCGAGTAGAATCTCCGGAACGAGGCCGTTCTCAAACGTATCCGGCGTGCCCCACTCGCTGGTGACCATGGTGTCGTAACCGAGATGCCACCATGCGTCGTAACCGAGCTGCTGCGGCCCGCGGTCGACCTCCCAGCGGCCGAGTGGCTCGAAACTCTCCTGATCCATGACGAACACGCCGCCGGGTGCTTTGCCGTCCTTGTTTCCCAGCGCTGCGACATAGATGCCCCCAGGTCCGCAGTGCACGGTATGCGGCCTGGTATAGCCGGTCTTTTCGGCAAGCTCCGCGGGCTCGATCACCTTCACGATTTTCGGCGCACGCGGATCGGGCTTGGTGTCGAGAATGTAGATGCGCGAGGAGCGCAGACCGGGCACGACGAGATAGCGTCGCTCCACATGCGGATGCGGGGCGTTCGGGCACAAACACGAGGAGCACGCATTCCAGCCGAAATGGTGGAATTCGTCCCCAACCTCCGTCGCCGCCACATGGCCGATGATCTTGGAATACGACGGCGATTTCGAATCGACGTCGACGATCGCCAACTGATCCGGGGATTTGCGCTCCGGATCGAACGCGGCCACGTAGGCGAGCGTTTCGGGCGGGGCCTTCGCAGCTTGCCGCGGGGAGGGATAAAAACTTGGATCAGGCGTCCATGTGGGCATGTGTGCTTACTCCTCTCGGGGAACGACTTGCATCCGCGCGGCTCAAGCGAGCATTGCGCAATCGGCCGGTGTTTGAGTGAGACGCGAAGGTACGCGCAGCGAGCGCTCCTCCGCGTGCCGTGGATTCGCGCGCCTCGCCCTGCGTCTTCGGCATTGTAGCCGGTGGCGCCTATTGAGTCATATCGCCGGCTTCTCGTACCCGATCCGTTCTGCCGACATGCCGGTTGCGGCAACACAATCGTTGCGCCTGGCGGGCGCATCTAAGCATGCGGGTCAATGATTGGCGGACCCCGACGACGCGGCAAAGGGCAGTCGGTCCGGCGCGAAATGTGACGGAAACGTGGGCGTGAGAGGTCGGTAAGCCCGTTGACCAATTTCACTTTCTGGGGAAGATTACCGGCGATTCAGGCCGCGCTACGCGAACAGAACGAGCGTTGAATGTCGACTAGGGGGCACGTAGTCGCAGTCACCTGTCTTGCGTTGGAGGCACGCATCGCCCTAGGTCCGGGCGTTGCGGTAATCTGCAACCATGCCTCTCAGCTCGTCGCCTCGCTCGAGGCGGCGGCCAAGCGCGGCGCTGCCGGAATCATCAGCTTCGGAATCGCCGGCGGACTGGCGCCCGATCTCGCAGCGGGCGATTGGGTCGTCGCATCCGGCGTCAGGACGCAGCAGGGGCACTTTCCAACCGATCGCGGATGGGCACGGGCACTGCTTGAGGCGCTTCCCGGTGCCGTGCACGCCGAGATCATCGGAGCGGATGCTCCGATCGCCGAACCGGTGGAAAAGCGCCAGCTCCATCTTCGAACTGGCGCCGTCGCCGTCGATACCGAATCACATGTGGCGGCCAGGATCGCCGCTGCCCACCGCATTCCCTTTGCCGCGTGCCGCGCAGTCATCGATCCCGCTCACAGCCTGCTGCCGCCGGCGGCGGTGTTCGGATTGCGTCACGACGGCACAGCGGACGTCATCGCGGTGTTGCGGTCGGTGATGCGGCAGCCCAGCCAGCTGCCTGCGCTTGCGCGCACTGCGCTCGACGCGCGCACCGCCGGAGCCGCGTTGCGCCGCGGGCGTCGGCTGCTGGGTGCGGGACTGGGCTTCCCGTATTTCGAAGAGCTTGCGCTCGACGCCAACATGGCAGTCGAGATGAGCTGATCATTCGGTCATCCTCCCGCTAGCTGCTCAAGCTACGCTGCTGAAAACCTGCTCGGCCTCCATGCGGGACGTTATGCGCTTGATGCGCATTACGTCGGCTCGACGAGGGCGGGAACCAAACCGCCCGCCGGGCCATAATCCTGTGGCGTTCCCGGAAGGCCCCACTGCCCCCCAAAGAGCCCATGGGAGCGCTGGCCCCGGTGAAAGCCTCGCCGGGGCCTCTCTGCATCGTGCTGGCATCGCATGCCTTGCGCTGCAGACCGTAACAGCACATGGTCGCGCCGCCGGATCGAGCACCGTCATGGATAGATCCAAGAACACGCCAACGAACCGGATGGCGCTTCTCATCGCGCTCGCCCTTGGATTGGCGAGCTGTGGCCAGGGCAGCCCAGGACCGAAAGGAGAAGCCGGTGTCGCCGGTCCGGCGGGCGAGAAGGGCGATCCAGGTCCGCCGGGCCCGGCGGGTCCGCCTGGCCCACCGGGTCCGAAAGGGGAGGCGGGCCCTCCCGGACCGCCTGGGGCCGCAGCAGCGGCGGCGGGGTCGCTGCGGGTGATCCGCACAAGCTGCGAGACCGCGGCCTGTAACGCAGCCTGCAATCAGGATGAGGTGCTGGTGACTGCGTATTGCGGCCCCGGCAGAAGTGCAGTGACCCTCATCAACGAGAGATCGGTATCTTGTCCGCGGCGTGCGGCCACCACCCCGTTGGTCGCCGTGTGCGCCAAGGTACAAGCCCAATAGTCCAGCGCCTAAGGCGCACCCGAAAACGTGCCCTTAACTTCCCGAATATTCGGGACGACGCTTCTCGACGAACGCCGCCACGCCTTCATTGGCGTCGTTCGTCGGCACAATGCGCGCGAAGGCGGCTTCTTCGATGGCAAGCCCGTCGTCAATTGACGCATCCATGCCGCGATGGATGGCCCAGAGCGCTGCGGCGAGCGTGAGCGGTGGCTTTTGGGCGAGTTCCTCCGCAAGGGCGATCGCTTCTTTCAGGAGTTCGTTGCCTGTCACAACCCGATTGACGAGGCCGAGATCCAGCGCCTCCTTTGCGTCGAACTGCCGTCCGCTGAGAATCAATTCCGCCGCTGCCTTACGGCCGACGTGTCGTGGCAGCCGTTGCGTTCCACCGAACGTCGGAATGATGCCGATATTGACCTCCGCCTTGCAGAAGACGGCGGTGTCTGCGGCGAAAGCGAGATGTATCGATTCCACGAGCTCGCAACCTCCGCCGAACGCCAGCCCGTTGACCGCCGCGATGATGGGTTTTGGATACGCCTCGATGCGGCGGGTCAGCCGATGGCCGGGCCGCATGAAATGTGCGATCGCCTCGGCGGGGCCCGCTTTCATATGCGCTTGGAATTCCGCAATGTCGGCGCCGGCGCTGAACGCGCGGCCCGCCCCGGTGACGACGATCGCGCGCACCGAACGGTCGAGCTCCATCTCGTCCAGTGCTGCCGTGAGCGCGCTGATGAGTTGATTGTCGAGCGCGTTGAGTTTTTCGGGCCGGTTCAGCGTGAGCACTGCGACCGGCCCGCGATGTTCGATGAGCAGCGAATGAGGCATTTGGTTCGTCCCGGCTGAAAACCCGCTATGCTCCGCCGCGCGAGGGGGCCGGGCAAGTAATTTTTACTCGCGCCGCCAAGTTTGGATCACCCCGTATCTGCATCAGAGCTGCAGCCGCCTCCGTGCTGGTGACGTAGAGGCTCGAGGCCGCGGACAAAGCCACGCTCTGTGCTGAGCGATGCGGATCGCGCCGCGGTGACCTAACGTTTCACACGGTCCATCATGTAACACGTGGCGACGACCGACCGGCTCGGGCTGGCGCCGTTGTGCGTGTAGCACTTCTCCATTCGGTCAGGCCCAACGAGAGTGATCCGAAAATACCCGTCCACATCCGCTCCGACGATGGTCTTGTTGTCGCTGGCAATCGCCCAGGCAAACGGCTCTTTGGTGTCGGCGACTGCGGATGAAGAGCGCCCCCAGGCAAGCCGACCGTCTTGTCCCTCCACGGTATGCGTCGCCTCGATGTCGCGCACGCGCGGCGGATCGGCAGTCGTTTGCGAGCCGGGATGATGCGCATGGGTGCCGAAGACGATCGACTTACCCTTTCCCGACCACGTGCCCTTGAGATCGGGAATTGCGTCCTGCGCCGGCGCAGCCGTTGCTGCCGCGCCAAGAAG
>DASQXF010000387.1:0-7561 GCA_035639895.1 Xanthobacteraceae bacterium | reverse complement strand
AGCTCCATGAACTCGCGCCGGAAACGTTGGTCGACGATCCTACGCGATTGGGCCAGCACGCGCTCCATCGCCTCGATCTGCTCGGGCCGCGCCCGATCTGCGGCCAACGCGGTGATGTGAGGCTCGAGCACGCTGCGCGCTTCCAGCCCTGTGAGCACGTCGTTGAGCGAGTCCGTGCCGATGATGATGCCTTTGCGCGGCATGATCTCGAGCAGGCCGTCGGTCATGAGGCGGTGCACCGCCTGGTGAACCGGCATGCGGCCCATGCCAACCATGGCGCACAGGCCCTGCTCGTTCACGAACTGCCCGGGGCGCAGGTCGAGCGACAGAATGCGCTCCTTGATCGCCTCATAGGCGCGCTCGGACAGGCGCTCGCTGGCTCGCCGGTTCTTGTATATCACGTGATATTCTTGTAGCATTCACAGCGACTTGTCAACTTGTGGACGAAAACAGCGGTTGCGCTGGATGCCGCGCGATCGCCGTCGCAACGACGCTGGAGGCGGAACGCCGACGCGTCCGATCGAGGTCAAACACGCGTGCGGGATGATGCAATGAACGAACCCAAGGTCATTGGCTTGGCGGGGGTAGGCCTGCAGGTGCCCGACCTGACCGTCGCCGAGAGCTTCTACGGCGCGTTCGGCCTGACCGCCGAGAAGCGGGGGAGTGCGCTCGGCTTGCGCAGTCCAGGCCGCTCGGCAGACGAGATCGTCGTGCTGCCCGGTGCCAGGCACAAGCGCATGCATCACCTCTCCTTCGTCATTCGCTCAGGCGACGAAGATGCCTTCGACCAGAAGCTCCGGAAGGCAGGCTTGCAAACGCGATCTGCGCCCGACGGTGCGCCACGCGCAGGTCTATGGTTTCAGGACCCGTGGGGCACATGGATCAATCTCAATCCCGGGCCGTCGCCCTATCGGGAGAGTTCGGCGGGGAAGCTAGGCCTCGAGAACGAAGCCGAGAAGCGAGCGGTCGAGCGATTGGACGTCGCACGCTGGCGCGAACTCAATCGTGATCCGCGCCCGGCGCGAATCGGGCACCTGCTCATGTTCACGCCCGACTGGGAAAAGTCCGAAGCATTCTTCTGCTCGACGCTAGGTCTGCGCACCACCGACCGCGCCACCGGCAAGGTCGCTTTCATGGCTGCAGGCGACGGTGTCATCGATCACCATTGCTTCGGCCTTATCCCGAGTACGCACCGCGGTCTTCAGCATGCAAGTTTCAAAGTCGGCGGCATCGATGACATCGGCTTTGGTCTGTGGCGCATGCGAAAGGCGGGCTACAAGGAAAGCTTCGGTCCAGGTCGTCACGCGCTGGCCTCCAATCTGTTTCATTATATCCGCGACCCCTGGGGAAGCTGGGTCGAGTACTACGCCGACATGGACTGCATCAGCGACAAATGGGAATGCCGCGATTGGAACGAATTGCCCTACGTTTGGGGGCCGGAATGGGCGCCGGAATTTTGGAGCAAGGAAATGAACGCGAACTTCGAGCCGAAGTGACCCCCGTGCAGCCCGGCATCCCCATTCAGCAATGTGATCTTGATGCGATGATATTCTCAATCGAATTCGAGACAGAGGCAGGTCGTCGAAAGATTTTTTTCCTCATGAGTATTTGCCATTTGTCCGGCGATTGGGCTGCGCGCGTTGGTTCAATTTCGGGCCGGCGATAGCGAGCTCTTGATGGCGTTCGGGGTCATCAGGAATGTGCGGAAGGTGTTTCAGCTCGAGGAGATCGGCTGGACGGCGCGCGAGCCTGTGGTGGCCTTGGACGACGCCAGCTTTGAGTTCGAAGAAGGCGAGCTAGTCGCGCTGTTGGGGCCGAGTGGATGCGGCAAGACCACGCTGCTGCGCATCGTCGGCGGCCTGATCCCGAAATCGGCGGGCTCGGTGGTGATCGCCGGGCGCGAAGTGACCAAGCCGATGGGCGATTACGGCTTCGTGTTTCAGGCGCCGGCCCTGATGCCGTGGCGCAATGTGCTCGATAATGTTCTGTTTCCGATGGAGATCCTGAAGAAGAACGATGCCGCGGCGCGCCGGCACGCGCTCGAGCTTTTGCAGCTCGTGGGGCTGAGCGGCTTTCTCTCGGCGCGGCCGCATCAACTCTCCGGCGGAATGCAGCAGCGCGTCGCGCTTTGCCGGGCGCTGGTTCACCGGCCGCGACTCTTGCTCATGGACGAGCCGTTCGGCGCGCTGGATGAGCTCACCCGCATGGAGATGAACGACCTGCTGCTTCGCATCCGCCACGAGACCAAAGCCTCGGTTCTGTTCGTAACCCACTCGATCTCCGAGGCCGTCTACCTGTCCGACAAGGTCGTGGTTTTCAGCAAACGGCCCGCGCGCGTGGTGAAGGAAATGCCGATCCCGCTCGCTTATCCGCGCAGCCAGAAGGTTCGTTTTACGAGCGCGTTCACCACGGCCGAGCGGATCGCCAGCGAGGCGCTCGGTGTGGTCGCGCCGGCGGAGGCATCATGAGACCGCGCTTCGTTTCACAATTCCTCTATCCGCTCGCCGGCGTCGTCCTGATCATTGCCCTCTGGGCGCTGGCGTGCTGGCTGATCAATATTCCCACGGTTGTTCTGCCCTCGCCGGACAAGGTGCTGCGCGCATTGATCATCCGCGGGGAGCTCCTGCTCAGCGAAGGCTGGATCACGCTCAAGGAAACCTTGTACGGATTTTTGCTGGCGCTGCTCGTCGGCCTCCCGCTCGCGGTGGCGGTGGCAAACTCGCGGCCGCTCAATCTGATGTTCTATCCGCTCCTGATCGCCCTCCAATCGGTGCCAAAAGTGGCGCTGGCGCCGATGCTCCTGGTCTGGCTCGGCACCGGCCTCGAATCGAAGCTGGCGATCGTCTGGCTGGTGGCGTTCTTCCCGATCATCGTCGACACCGCCGCGGGATTGCGCTCGACCCCAAGGGAGCTGTTGGAGCTTGCCCACAGCTTGAACGCCTCGCCGTTGCAGATCTTCCTCAAGGTTCAGCTGCCCGCGGCACTCCCGTTCGTGGTCACCGGCGCCAAGGTCGCCATCACCCTTGCGGTCATCGGTGCGGTGATCGGCGAGTTCGTGGGTTCGAGCGAGGGGCTCGGCTTTCTGTTGCTCAGCGCGACCTCGCAGCTCGACACGCCGCTCGCTTTCGCGGCGCTGTTTGCCTTGTCCGTGCTCGGAATATTCGTCTATGCGCTGGTGGGGATAGGAGAAAGGATGATGTCCGCGTGGTTGCCGCCGGCGCCCGCGCGCCATTGAGTGTCGCCGCGCTCGCGCCGGTCGCAGATATCGCAAGGAGTGGAGAGCAAAATGCCCGATCAAAAGACGATGCCTCCCATGCCCGCAGGGATGCCGAGCGTCGAGGAAGTGCTTTTGCAAAGCAACGACATCCCGTGGCGCGGGAAATCGCTGGCCGGCGTCTCCGAAAAAATGCTCTGGCGGGATGAAAAGCTCGGATCGTCGATTGCGCTGATCAAGTTCGACGCGGGCGCCGGCATTCCCGAGCCGCATCTGCATGCGTCGAACCAGTTCATGTTCTGCCTCAAGGGAAAATACGAGTACACCAAGACGGGTGTGACTCTGACGCCGGGCTCGTTCTACTGGAATCCGAAAGGCCATGTGCATGGGCCGACGCTCGCGCACGAAGAAACGATCGTGCTGGAAATCTATGACGGCCCGCATTATCCGCAGCGCCCGTCCTGGTATGCCAACGACGAGGACGCGCGCTGATGTCGGCCGACGCGGCTGGCTCGGTTGCGATCGATGCGCAACGGCTGATCGCAGCCGTCGCCGATATTTTCATGGCCGTTGGGATTGCGGCCGCGGACGCGCAAGTGGTCGCGGCGGACCTCGTTGCGGCAGACCTCGAGGGGATCGCCTCCCACGGCGTGATGCTGTTGCCCATGTATGTGGAACGCATCAACAAGGGCTCCGTGTCGCGCCGCAGCGCCGGCGAGGTGATCAGCGATCGCGGCGCTGCGATGGTCATCGATGCCGGCAATGCGCTCGGCCAGCTGACGTCACGGCAGGCGGTCAGGCTTGCAGTGGCGCGGGCGCGGGAGATCGGCCTCGCGGCAGTCGCCGTGCGCAACGGCTTTCATTTCGGCACGGCCGGCCGTTACGCGCGCATGATGGCCGAGCAGAACTGCGTGGGCATCGTTTTGTCGAACACGCGTCCGTTGATGCCGGCGCCGGGCGGTGCCGAAGCCCTGGTGGGCAACAATCCGATTGCGATTGCGCTTCCCTCCGCCGGCGAGTTTGCCGTGGAGGCGGACATGGCGCTAAGCGCGACCGCGATGGGCAAAATCCGTCTCGCCGCAGCAGCCGGAGAATCCATTCCCGAGGACTGGGCGGTCGATTCCCAAGGGCTCCCCACGACCGATCCTGCGGCGGCCATCAAAGGCATGCTGTTGCCGGCCGCGGGTCCGAAAGGATTTGGTCTTGCGTTCGTCATCGACCTCTTGTGCGGCGGCTTGTCGGACGGCGCGGTGGGCGCCGAAGTGCGCCCGCTCTACGGCGATGCCGCCGACCCGTACCGCTGCTCCCATTTCTTTCTGGCGATTCACGCCGGTCACTTTCCCGTCGGCGATCGCTTCGCCGAGCGGGTGCGGGATCAAGCCGCTCGCGTGAGCCGGTCGAAACGCGGCCCAGGCCTGGAGCGCGTCTATGCGCCGGGCGAGCTCGTCTGGGCGACGCGACAAGCGAGCAAGGGCGTGTGCCGGCTCGATGCACCGACCATGCGCAGCCTCCGCGATACGGCCGCTCGTGTCGGAGTCGGCAACTTCGAAGCGGTGCTGCTGGGAGCAACAGGGACCTGACCTATGCGGGCGCGTTTCGAGGCTGACGGGGATGTCATTGTGGTGACGGGCGGCGCCAACGGCATCGGCCGCGCTCTGGCGCACGCTGCCGCGCAGGCAGGCGCTCGCGTCGTCGTTTGCGACGTGGACGATGCGGCCATGGCGGCGCTGTCCGATGTTTCCGGGATTTCGACGCGGCGCCTCGATGTGTCCGATCGCGCCGAGGTGTTCGCCGTTCTGGGCGAGGTGGAGCGCCAGTTCGGCAAGATCGACGGGCTCGTTTGCGCGGCGGCGATTCAGCCCCGCTCGCCCGTCCACGAGATGGAGGCGGCGGCCTGGGAGCGCGTGTTGCGGACAAATCTCGACGGCGTGGTGTGGTGCTACCAGGCGGTGGTTGCCGGCATGGTCGCACGGCGGTCCGGTAGCATCGTTGCGTTTACCTCGGGGCTCGCGCACCAGGGCTGGCGCGGCGCTGCGGCTTACGCCGCCAGCAAGGCGGCGCTGATCGCATTCGCCAAGAGCGCGGCCAAGGAGATCGCGCCGCATCGCGTCCGGTTCAATCTCATCGCACCGGGCGTGCTCGACACGCCGCAGTATCGCGAGGCGAATGCCGGCGCCGACGATGCGCATTGGCGCGCAACGGTGGGCGTCGGGCAACCGGAGGATGCGGTGGGGCCGCTTCTCTTTTTGCTGTCGGACCGGGCGACGATGACCGCTTCGATCATCAGCCGCGACTTCGCCTTCACCGCGCAGGAGCGTTGATGAGCTGCGGCCTGGCGGCCATCATCGTTGTCGGCGCATGCGCTGCCGCAGATGGTTGGCAGTCCAAAGTCGGGTCAGTCGATGAGAGGTCATGTCAAGGAGACTGCAACGATGCGTGTGCTGGGACCGATCGGCGACAAAGTTCTGTTCGAAAATGATTTCGTGCGGGTGTGGAGCGTGACGCTCGATCCGGGCCAGCGTCAGCCATGGCACCAGCATCTGCTGCCCTACCTCATCGTGCCGCTCACGGAAGGCAAAAACGAGATGACATTCGACGACGGCCGCGTCCGCCAAACGCAGGAAAAGCAGGGGGAGGTGATCTGGCGCGAGCCCGGCATTCCGCACGAGCTTCTCAATTGCAGCGACTGGCAGTATCGCAACGTGCTCGTCGAGATCAAAACGAGCGCGGGCGCAGAGGTGCTGCAAGCCAATCGCCCCGCAGAATGATACCGACCCTTCGCTGCGTCATTCCGGCCGAGCCGCGATAGCGGCGAGAGCCGGAATCCATGACCACTGGCCTTGGTTATGGATTCCGGGCTCGCGGGCACACGCAGCCAAGCTTGCGCAAGCTGCGTACACTTGCCTGCGCTGCCCGCGCCCCGGAATGATGTATCGGAATTTATCCGGGATGATATGACATCCGGCCCCGCATCGAGGAGCTAGCGCATGCCCAAGCAGCAGATCACGTCGGCAAAGATCCGTCAGCCGTCCGGCCACTTCTCGCACGCCACCATGGTCGAGGCGCGCGGCCGCATCGTCTTTATTTCCGGCATGACTTCGCGCCGGGCGGACGGAACGATTGCCGGCATCGGCGATATCGAAGCGCAGACCCGGCAAGTCTGCGAAAATTTGAAGGCCGCGGTCGAACAGGCCGGCGGCAGCATGGACGACATCTGCCGCGTCGACGTCTATGTCCGCAACATGGAGCACTTCGAGCAGATCCACAAAGTGCGACGCGAATATTTCCGCCCGCCCGCGCCGGCCTCGACCATGGTCGAGGTCTGCAAGATGACCTCGCCCGACTATCTGATCGAGATCAACGCCATCGCGGTCGTTGGCGAGTGACACATTGGTGAGGCGGCGATTGCTCACAGCGGAATTTACTTGACAAGCACTGGTTGCAGTAATGAACTTTGACGTGCAGACCGACTTTGGCTTTCGATCGGTTGAGGGGGAGGCCACCCATGTCGGCGACGTCATCGGCGCAAAGTCATGGTGGCGCGCGAAGGGTATATTGTCGGTCTTGGCTGTTGCGTTCCAACCAGCCTGATCCGGAGGCCGGCGAGCGCTCGCTCGTAGGGTCGATCCGCGCCCCTCGAGTGGCTCAGTTGGCAATGCGACCGCTCTCGCATCAAGCATCTAGAGCGCCCGTCACAGCAGGACGGCGGCTTCGCCACCGCCGAGCGGCGGCGCACGCGGAACTCATGGGGGAAGGATAGTCATGCGCTATAACCGCTCTGCTGCCGTGGCAATTCTCGGCCTTGCTGGCGCGCTTAGTTCTCTTCCTTCATTGCAAGCGCAGGTGCCGGCGCAACCCGCACCGACCGCACAACCTGCAAAACCGTTGGGGCAGCCTTGCAATTTGCTGAGCGATTTGGTGCCGGCTAATCCGCCAAGTCCGAAACCCCCGACGGATCCGTCAAAGCTGGCACTGACACGTGTCGACGCGACAACCAAGAACACGATTTTGAATTCCGGTCTCCCATGCCAGGAGATCGTCAGCACCCTGGGCCCGGACAAGGCGAAAACTCCGCTGGAAAATCTACAGCGCGGATTCGACTTCTATTCCTGGCTGACATTTATCGCGTTGAATTCTCCCGCCGACGGCCGTCCGATCGATCAATCCACGCCGAACACCAAAACGAAATGGGAGGACAAGGCCAATTTCAAGCAACTCCTCGAGGTGATGTTGCCGGGCGGAGCCGCGTCGGAGTGGACCGATAAAATCCAACCTCCCCCAGGGTGCAAAAGTCAATTCGAGGCCAATCCCGACATCATGGTCATCGACATGATCGAGGAGACGTTC
>DASQXF010000386.1:0-4568 GCA_035639895.1 Xanthobacteraceae bacterium | reverse complement strand
GCGGATGCGGCCGCGCGCTATTCGCAGATTCTGAAATTCGAGCCGAAGAATGTGGACGCGCTCTGCCTGCTCGGAGTCGCCTGCGGCCAGCTCAAGCGTTTCGCGGAAGCTGTCGATCTGTTGCGCAAGGCGGTCAAGCTGGCGCCGAAACAGGCGCCTGCTCACAACCTTCTCGGCTCAGCACTCAAAGAGATCGGTCGCAACGAGGAGGCGCTGGCGAGCTTCAATCGCGCCATCTCGCATCAGCCGGACTTGATGGAGGCCTACGTCCATCGTGCGGATCTGCTGATGGCATTGAACCGCTGGCCCGAAGCCGTCGAAACCTACGACCGCGCGCTGGCCGTTCGACCGAGCTTTTTTCAAGGCTGGTGCAACCGCGGCGTCGCGCTCGAGAGGCTGGGCCGCCTCGAAGACGCCATCGCCAGCTACGACCGCGCGCTTGCGTTGCGGGCGGACCTCACCGCTGCGCACGCCAATCGGGGCAATGCATTGGCCGCCTTGGGACGTCATCAGGCCGCGGTCGCCAGTTTCGATCGTGCGCTGGCGATCCAGCCCGACTTTCCCGAACTCCATCTCAACCGCGGCAATTCACTGACCCGGCTCGGCTGGCACGAGCAGGCGCTTGCGAGCTATGACCGCGTGCTGGCGATCAGCCCCGAAATGGCGGAGGCAGAGTTTGGCCGCGGCATCGTGTTCCGCGATCAGACCCGCTTCGAAGACGCGGTGCGATGCTTCGATCGAGCGATCGAACTCAATCGCAACGATGCCGTGCGCGGACTATTCCACTCGCACCGCGCCGAGGCGCTCAATCTGCTCGGCCGTTTTGAAGAAGCATTCACGGATGTGAGCCGTTGCCTTGAGGTCGCACCGAACGACGATGAAGCCCTCTATGCGGTCTCCCTGATCGAATTGCTGCACGGCCGCTGGCGCGAGGCGTGGCCGAAATACGAGCGCCGCATCGCGCTCAAGGTCGGCATTCCGGAAGGCTTTTCTCCCCCGCCATGGCCGCCCTGGCGCGGCGAGCGCCTGCAGGATGAACTGCTCGTGCTCAGAGGCGAACAAGGCCTCGGCGACCATCTCCTGTTCTCCGGCTTCGGCGCCCACCTCGCCAAGCTCGGATACCGGATTGCGTTGTGGACCAAGCCGAGCTTGGAACCGCTGCTGCGAACCGTGCCCGGTGTCGAACGCGTCGTTTGCGACATTGCGGCCCTCGACGGATCGCGCGACCTGCGCTGGACCTCCATGATGAGTGTGCCGGGAATTCTCGCCGTCACGCCCGAAACGGTGCCTCGCAACGGGCCGTTTCTGGCAGCCGAGCCTGATCGTGTGGCGGCCTGGCGACAACGCCTCGGTGACCATGGCTTCAAAGTCGGAATCGCCTGGCAGAACGCCGGCGCCTCGCATTTGGACAAGCTGCGGTCGATCCCGCTGCGCGAATTCGCGGCGCTCGGCGACATTCCGGGTGTGCGTCTCATCTCTTTGCAAAAGGGGCGCGGCGTCGAGGAAATCCAAACCGTTGGGTTCAGCGCGCGGATCGAGACGCTGGGCGACGATTTCGACGCGGGCGGCGGCGCGTTTCTCGACAGCGCCGCGGTGATGATGAATCTCGATTTGATTGTGACCCCCTGCACCGCGATCGCCCATCTCGCGGGCGCGCTGGGCCGCCCCACATTCATCGCGCTCATGCACGTACCGGAATGGCGTTGGCTGCTCGATCGCGAGGACAGCCCCTGGTATCCCGAGACGCGGCTGTTCCGACAGTCGCGCGCCGGCGATTGGTCCGGTGTGTTTGCTCGAATTGCCGATGCGGTACGCGCACTGGCGGCTCAAGCGAGCTGAACCAGGGTCCGAACAGAACGCAGCACAGCCGGATCGCCCCGTCTTGCCGGTGTTGCCGCTCGGTAGGCCTCCTCCAATTCGATGGCGAGCGCGCCTTATCGATTGCCGCCGAAGAAGCCGCTGGCATCCTTAAGCAAATATGCCCGGATCGATGGATCCGGATCGGCACCCATAACGATCGCTCCGGGCTGCCCGCAGGTAGTAAAACACACGACATTAGCTTTCGGCGTATTGCGCGGCATAACGGTTATGCTCGGCGTCGGGTTCGGGTATCCCCCATTCACATACGCGGGTTGTCTGTTCGCCTTGCGAGCATCGGCAGACGAAGAAACGGAGATGCCGAGAGCGCACACAAGCAATCCAAGCATGACAGATGTCATCTTATTGCCGGCAATGAGCATGGAATTCTCCATTATCGATTCGTTGCGCGCCCATGGCGCCTGTTGCCGGCGAAGCCAGCCGAGACCCGTGTATCACAGTGATCTAACCCGAGACTGGAAAAAATATTCCGGCAGGACACTTAGCCAGCGAAGCCCCTTGCATGCCCCGGTAGCGCATGAGCGCTAAACTAGGCGGGTATCCCGGATGCGGTGCAGCGCGAAACGAAGTGGAGCGGTGCGCCGCTGATCGGGGACGCTACGGACCGTGACGGTCCACGCAGGTCGGGCTTGCCCGACTTGCTCACATTTAGCGCCGATCTCGGGGTAAACCCGAGATCGGTGTCTGCAGCGCACCACTTCGCTTTCGCTTGTGCTGCGCTGCGCCCGGGACACGTTGCTTAACTTAGCGCCTATATCCGGTAGCGGGCAAAACGGGAGGAGCACTGTGCCTGCCGATCTGCGCGTCAAGCAGAAAAACGCGACTCCGGCCTCGGCTTGTTACCTCCTCAGCCCGCTCGAGAAAATCCTTGAAGCTCGCTGCGCAGTCGTTCGATGACGCCGCCCCAATCGCCGAGCGAGAGCTGCCGGAACAACCGCGCGGTGGGATACCAGCTGCTCGTCTCGCCCGAGAGTGTCCAACGCCAGTCGGGCGAGAACGGTACGAGGATCCAGACCGGCCGCCCCATGGCGCCTGCAAGGTGCGCGACCGATGTACCGACCGTAATGACGAGATCGACGAGGGCAAGCACGGCGGCGGTATCGGCGAAATCGTCGAGCTCGGTGCCGATCTGGGTCACGCGCGGTTCGCGTGCGAGCAATTCGGCGTCTCCGCTGCGCAAGTCGCGCTGAACGGCGAGGAAGCGCACCGAGCCGATCGACCAAAGCGGAGCGAGGTCGGACAGCGGGATCGACCGGTTGCGATCGTTCATGTGCTGGACGTTTCCGGACCAAGCAACCGCGACCCGCGGGGAGCCGAGCGCCTCGAGGCGCGCACGCCACTTGGCAATGTGCGCGTCATCTGCCCTCAGATATGGGACCTCGGCCGGGATCGTCGCGGGCTCGGTCTTGAGCGCCAGGGGAAGGCTCCCCAAAGGGCAATGGACGTCGAAGGACGGAAGCGGCTCCCCATGCGTCACAATGGCGCCGACGCCCTCGATCTGGCCCAGCAGCGCCTTGAGCTGCGGCTGCACCTCCAGCACGATCTTGGCGCCGGTCCTCGCCAGCAACGGAACGTAGCGCGCGAACTGGATCGTATCGCCCAATCCTTGCTCGGCGTGCAGCAGAATCGTCCGTCCCCGCAGCGGATATTCTCCGAGCCAGAGCGGACGGCCGCGGCCATGCGCCGCCATGCCCGTGCGCCGCCACCGCCATTCGTATTCCGCAAAGCCGCGCCGAAAGTCCCCGACGGTCAATAACGCCAACGCCTGATTGAAATGCGCGTCGGCATAGTCCTTTTGTAATTCGAGCGCCTTGGAATAGCTCGTCAACGCCTCATCGAAGCGGTTGAGTGCCTGCAGCGCGAACCCGCGATTGTTCCACGCCTTGACGTGATCGGGAGCAATTGACAGCGCCCAGTCATAGGCCGCCACCGCCTCAGCATACCGACCCAAAGCGAATAGGCTTATCCCGTAATTGTAGTGCGCCGCGGGCGTAGCGGGCGAGATCGCGAATGCCGCCTGGAAGTCGGCAACCGCCTCCGGGTGACGTCCGAGGGCGGCCAAGGCGAGACCGCGATTGAGCCTCGCTTGCGCATGGCGCGGAATCGACGTCAGTACCCCATCGAAAACCGCAAGCGCGTCCTGCGCACGCCCCAGCGCCAGCAGCGCGTTGCCGCGGTGGAGCAACGCGTCGGCATCATCGGGCTTCAATGCCAGAGCTTTATCGAAACTCTCGAGCGCCTCCTGATCCCGCTTGAGCGCGTGCAGCACGATCCCGAGATTGACCCAGGCGTCGGCCGCGCGAGGATTTACCTTGAGCGCCGCGGTGATGAGCCGATAGGCTTCTCCGGCCTGTCCGCGTTGCGCTTTGACGGTACCGAGGAGATTGAGGGCGTCGAATTGATCGGGCACCGCCTTCAACACCCGCGTATAGATCTTCTCTGCCTCGCGCAGCCGCCCCTGGTGCTGCAGCGTCAGAGCCTCCTGGAGCGCTTGGCCGAGATTCGGCGAGCGATGCGAACCTATCATCGCACCGTCCATATCTCTCAGCTATGAGCGTCATTGCCGGGCGTGACCCGGCAATCCATCCCCTTCGCAAAAAAGTCTTCACGAAGAAGATGGACCCGCGGGTTAAGCCCGCGGGTGACCGGCGGATAGGAACGGACGCCGCCGCGCATTTCGCTCCGCTCCG
>DASQXF010000385.1:0-2908 GCA_035639895.1 Xanthobacteraceae bacterium | reverse complement strand
CTCCATACCAGCCAGCATCTTGAATTAGAACCAAACTGATTCGGGAATCCCAATCTGATTCAGCTAAGCTCGATCACGCTCTAGACCATTCCCAGAGAAGTTGGGACGTCAGTTGGGAAAGTTGGTTCTCCTTTCGAGCTTACGAATAGCGCCCTCACTGAGCGAGCAATCGACCCTAAAACCATGCTCTGACTCGTCGCGCGCAGCGCTTCGCGGGCCGAGTCCGGAAATGTTGCGGGCCGTTGTTTGACCGGCGCGTCAGCCTTCTAGCCCTAGCAGCCGGGCCGGGTTCTTGCGCAGCATCAGCTCGATATCGGCGTCGGCGACGCCCTCTTTTTTGACAGCCCCGACCGCGACCTCGATGCCGTCCGGGTGAGTGATGTTGGCGCTCTGGCCGAGATCGGACGAGATCAGCAGGCTCTTGGCGCCAAGCTCCTTCGCCGCCTGCGCCACGTGCTTGGCGTTGATCTGCGTCCAATGCGTGAGGAACGGCAGCGGCGCGTTCGGTCCGGCCTGGAACTGGAGGAAGCAGACCTCGATCAGCGCACCCATGTCGGTGACCTCTTTGGCCTGCGCCATGGTCAACCCCGGCACGCTGGTGAAGCCGTGGGTGATGAGCATGTTCTTCACCCCGAGCTCGCGTCCGCGCCGCACCACGGCGATGACCTCCTCGGGATGCACGTGACCGGTGGCGAGCACGAGGTTCTCGCGCGCGATGATGCGCAGGATCTCATCCATCTCCGGCGTCACCTGGCCGTTCGGCGCCACCACTAGGCCCTTGGCATCGGGCTTGGTGAAGGTCTTGACGTGCTTGTCCGACTCAAAGGTGGGCAGCCAGACCACCTTGCCGCGGCCGCCATAGACCCGGTGCATCCATTCCACCGCATGCGGGTTGACGCCGCCGACCGCATTGTTCAGCACGATGCCGCCGAACACCTCGATGCCCGGCACCACCTTCATCACCAGCGCGGCGCGGCTTGCGGTCTCGCTGATGTGGTTCTTGAGCACGAGGCCGCGCATGCCGCGCGCCTTGGCGAGCTGGGCCACATCGAGATCGTCCATGCTGCGGCCAAACACGTCCGGGTGCGAATGCACGTGCATGTCGATCACACCGGCGGCGGGACTGACCTTGGGCGGCGGCGGCGGGAACGCGGCCTGTGCCAGCGCCTGGTCGAACGGCAGCAGCGCGAATGCGGCCACTGACACCGCCAACACCGTCGTTTTCATGATTCCCTCCCGACTTCGTGTGAAAGCTGTCGATCGATGCCGAGCATGTGTCATGCGCAGCAAGATGCCGCGAGCCATCAGCCGCGCCAGGATATCGAATTGTCATCGTGCGCGAAAGCGCCGACCAACCGGCCCGCCCTCTGGCAGCATGTTGGCGGCGGTCGAATCGTCGTCCAAGAGCTCAATGCGTTCAACCTGCGGACGGCCGCTCAATGAGCCTTTACAGTACTGGGGCGGAAGATCAGATTCCTGAAAGCAAATAGACGCGTCTGCCCCATCGAGGTCTGCGATTCGCTCGACTTGGCCGCTCGACGATGAACAATGACCAGGATCAAATTGCTGAAGGGCGCCCCCGCGATCTGGAGATTGTGGAAAAAATCCTGAAGCCGAGACGTGATCGAGCGGAGCGCGCATACGATCGGGCCGTGACAACGCTGTGGGTGGGCAATGCCGGCGCTGCTCTCGCGACCCTCGCCTACATCACCGCAAATCGGCATGACGGCACATTCACCCGCTCATTGCTCGTGCCTCTCGTCCTCTTCGTTCTCGGCCTCGCGGTGACGGGGATCAGCTCCTTGATAGAGTTCGAATGCGAGCGGCGCGCGATCGCGCGTATTCAAAGAGCCAATCCGATTCCGGATGTCCAGTCGGGAGGCGACCCTTGGCCTGCGGAGAAATCTCCTTTGGATTGGAGAACGGCAACGGCGTTGGTGTCCGGCACCTGCTTTGTCGTCGGATTTGCCTTCGGCTTCGCAATGCTGGCCCGCAACTAGCCTCAATCTTCGAGAATTGAGCGGCATTTTCGTTCTGGCGGAGAAGCCGCGACAGGCAACACTCACTGGAGTGAAGGCGTCTCGAAGCGGATCGGCACGTGTAGCGGACGCGGTACACAAAGCGTGGGTCAGAACGTGAGCCCGGTCCGGAAGACTTCGATCGCATAGAAGGCGAGTTCCGCATCGAGGCAGCGCTGAATGTTGCCGGCCTTGCGGAAGCCATGCTGCTCGCCCGCGAACAGGAAATAGCCGACCGGATTGCCCTTGCGCCGTAGCGCCTCCACCATGCTTTCCGCCTGGTTCGGCGGCACGATGGCGTCCTCCTCGCCCTGGAAGAAGATCACCGGCTTCGCGAGCCGATCCGCGTGATAGAGCGGCGAGCGCTCGCGATAGCGCGCTTCCTCCCGCGGATAGGGTCCGATCAGCCAGTCGAGATAGCGCGACTCGAACTTGTGGGTGTCGCGCGCGAGCGCGGCGACATCGCTCACACCGTAATAGCTCGCCCCGCCTTGAAAGAAGTCGCGGAAGGTCAGCGCCGCCAACGTCGTGTAGCCGCCGGCGCTGCCCCCGCTGATGACGCATCGTTTGCCGTCGACCCGGCCTTGCGCAGCGAGGAACTGCGCGCCGGCGACGCAATCGTCGACATCGACCACGCCCCAGTTCAGTTGCAGACGGTCACGATAGGCGCGGCCGAATCCGGTGCTTCCGCGGTAGTTCACGTCGAGCACCGCGATGCCGCGGCTGGTCCAATACTGAATACCTAGATTGAGCGTGCTCGACGCCGCCGAGGTCGGCCCGCCGTGGCACTTGACCAGAAGCGGCGGCCGCTCCTCCGCCGGTGGCAAATAGTCGGGATTGCGCGGCGGGTAGAACAGGCCGAAGGCCGTTTCCCCGCCCGCGGTCGGGAA
>DASQXF010000384.1:0-9078 GCA_035639895.1 Xanthobacteraceae bacterium | reverse complement strand
CTCGAGCCTCGCCTCGGACCTGACGGCTTCCATTACGTCGTGCTGTTCGCCGCGCTTCTCGGCGCGATCTTGGTTCTGATCGTGGGCGGGTTGTGGCGGCGCTCGAAGCTGGCTGGGCACGCCGAGAAGGTGGGCGCAGCGGAATAGCGCGCGAGCGCGATCCCTTGGCCGGCTACAGCTCCCAACCGAGTTTGCGGTCGAGTGAATAAGGCCCGCCGCCGCGCAAGGCGATGGCGAAGAGGATGAGGCCCCAGAACAGCGGGTATTCCCATCCACCCCGCGACCACCCGAAGCCTTGCGGCCAGTGCGCCACGAACGTGATGACCGCGAACTGGATGGCAGCCGCCGCCGCGATGAAGCGGGTGAACAGCCCGAGCATGATCATTACTGCGCCGATCGTCTCCAGAAAGAAGACCGCATAGGCGGCGTAGAGCGCGGGCTCGATCCCGCGGCGAGCCATGCTGCCTTGGGCGAAAGCGTCGATGGTGGCGGCAAAGCCCTTCTCCGCCATCGGCATCACCTTGATGATCCCGTGGACCAGCAGCATTCCACCCGCCGTGAGGCGCACGACCAGCCACGACAGGTCACGGGCATACGAGTAGAACGAAGCGAGCGGTGGAATGATCAGCTTCGGCTCGCCTGCCGGCAGGGCACGCGGGTCTGAGGTCAGTGTGGCCATATGTCTCCCCCTGAGTCGGCCTCCGAGCGATCATAACACAAAAGACTGCGGGGGATTCCGCGGCGGCGCGATGAGGCGTCCGCAAGTCGAGACCATTTGCTTGATGGAGCGCCGGTGCCAAATCGGCAACGATTCGACGCCGAGGAACTTCCAAGACTTGAATTGCCGAAATCTTTCTTTGCCGCAGCCGCTTGGCCATGATCTCGTGTGGTGCGAAAGCCGGGCACAGCTAGGCAATACGACTCGGAAGCCTTGCTAAGGCCGCATTTTTCGTATTTTCTTGTCGCCATAATTCGGATTTTGGCCGCTCCGGCCGCTGCGTGCCGATCGGCCGCATTCGTTTCGGATCTTCCCAAAACCCGGGTTGTAGCGCGGTCCGTAGCGATGCGGTCGCGCTTCGCTCACTCGAGACTTCACTGACTAGGAGACAGACGATGCAGAAGGGCACCGTCAAATGGTTCAATCCAACTAAAGGCTACGGGTTCATTCGGCCTTCGAGCGGGGACAAGGACGTATTCGTCCATATCTCGGCGGTGGAGCGCGCTGGTCTCAGCACGCTCAACGAAGGTCAGACTGTCGAATACGAGCTCGTGACCAATCGCGGCAAGACATCGGCGGAGAATCTCAAGGTGTCCTGACGTGGCGGGAAGGTCGGCCCTCCGGCCAGCGAGTTTTCCCGTAGCCCCCGGCCATGTGCCGGGGGTTTTATTTGCGCTACCCGGGACAGTGGACGGCCTGAGGACATCGAGGGCCAATTCTAATCTCTTCCACTCCCTCGGCGCCGTTCATCCTCCGCCTGGGGAACGATCAACGCGCCTTCCGCCGGAGGCGCACCCTCGATCAGACAGCGTGCGCCGATCATCTTGGCGCGCCCTTCCGCCACGAGCCTGAGCGCCAGCGGATAGACCCGATGCTCGGCCTTGAGCACGCGGGCAGCGAGCGTTTCGGCAGTGTCGTCGTCGTGGACCGGCACTGCGGCCTGCGCAACGATCGGACCGGCGTCGGCTTCCGGTACGACGAAGTGAACGGTCGCGCCCGATATCTTCACCCCCGCCTTGAGCGCTTGACCGTGTGGATCGAGGCCCGGAAACGAAGGCAAAAGAGTCGGATGGATGTTGAGCATGCGGCCCTGCCAGCGCAGTACGAAGTCCGCCGTCAACAGCCGCATGAAACCGCCCAGACAAACAAGCTCGACGCCATGCGCGTCGAGTACGGCTTGCAGCGCACGCTCAAACGCGGCGCGATCGTTCCCGTATGAGCGATGGTCGACCACGGCAGTGGGAATTGCGTCCGCCTTGGCGCGTGCGAGCCCGGGCGCTTCCGGTCTATTGGAGACCACGACCGCGATCTCGGCGGGGTAGGAGCGCTCCTTCGCCGCCTCGATCAGTGAGGCCATATTCGAACCGCGACCGGAGATCAGGATACCGACGCGCTTCTTGGCCATGCGCTCACCGGCAATGATCGAGACTTACGCGACAAGCAAGCATCGGCAGCTATCCGCAGCAGCTTGATTCGTTCGACCGTCGGCCGTCGCTTCGAGACCGACGCTCAAAATGATAGAGCCGCGGACCGATGGCGCGCCTTCGCTTGCGGTTTGGGTACTTGGGAATCCGTGCCTGTGCAATGGCTTGATCGGGGCTATACTGACATGCGCATGGCCGCATGCGACGGGTGGGCGGTGACGATGGGGCACGCGGACCGCGCCGGGGCGCAAATTTGAGCATTCCAAATCTCATTACGCTGGGGCGCATCCTGTTGGTGCCGGTCGTGGTCTGGGCGATCACCGCAGGCGAGATGCGCGTCGCCTTCGTGCTGTTCCTCGCTGCCGGCATCAGCGACGCCGTCGACGGTTTTCTCGCCAAGCGGTTCGGCATGACAACCGAGCTCGGCGCCTACCTTGACCCGCTCGCGGACAAGGCCATGCTGGTTTCCATCTATGTCGCGCTCGGCATCGCAGACGCCGTTCCCGGCTGGCTTGTCATCCTCGTCGTCTCGCGCGACATCATGATCGTGAGCGCCGTGATCTTGTCGTGGCTGGTGGACAAGCCGGTGGCGCTTAAACCGCTTCTCGTCTCCAAGCTCAACACGGTTGCGCAGATCGCGCTCGCTTGCGTGATCATGGCGGCGCGCGGGTTCGAGTTCGATGCGAGAATTGCAGTGTTCCTGCTCATGGCATTGGTCACGGCCTTGACCTTGATTTCCATCGCCTTCTATGTCGCCGAGTGGGTGCGCCACATGAACGCGGCAGAAATGGGCCCCTGACCGCGCGGGTTTCCGGGTGAGTGATCGAATGGGGTACGGCCGTCAGCTCGCGTTCTGGGTCGTGACGTTTGTGGTGCTTGCAGCGGCGCTGTGGTTGCTACACGACATTCTGCTCCCGTTCGTGGCCGGTATTGCGCTGGCTTACGTCCTGGCGCCGGTTGCCGACCGCGGGGAGCGACTCGGCATGAATCGGACCGTCGCCGCGCTGCTGATCGTCGGCATCTTCGTCCTATCGCTGATCTCGCTGATCTTGCTGCTCGCTCCGCTGTTGTTGCAGCAGGGCTCCGCTTTGATTTCCCACATTCC
Source organism: Xanthobacteraceae bacterium (assembly GCA_035639895.1). GTDB lineage: Bacteria > Pseudomonadota > Alphaproteobacteria > Rhizobiales > Xanthobacteraceae > VAZQ01. Next base: position 5,831 of record DASQXF010000384.1, on the reverse strand, counting down.
TGGCTATGTCAAACGGGTCAGAGAGCTGGTCGTCGATTTGAACCTGCCCTGGCTCGACTGGCTCGGCGCCGGCGACTCCGACAAGACGCTTTCCGACCTCGTCGGCCAGGTGGCGACGTGGCTTCTGAGCTTTTCTTATTCCTTGTGGACCGGTGGAAAGGCGCTGGTCTCATTTGCGTCGGTTCTGATCGTAATGCCGGTCGTGACCTTTTACTTGATCCGCGACTGGCATCCGATGGTCGACAGAGTGGACAGCTGGATACCGGTGCGCCAGCGCGAGACCGTGCGCCAACTTGCCCGCGACATCGATGCCGCCATCGGCGGTTTCCTCCGCGGCCAATTCGGCGTCTGCCTCTTTCTCGGCTGTTACTATGCCATTGGACTGATGCTGGCGGGCTTAGAGTTTGGACTACTGATCGGTCTCATCGCCGGCGTGATCACGTTCGTGCCTTATATCGGCTCAATGACCGGTTTGATGATCGCCGCGAGCGTGGCGATCGCGCAATTCTGGCCGGACTGGAAACGAATCACGCTCGTCATCGTAATTTTTCTGGTCGGTCAGTTCATCGAAGGCAACATCATCTCGCCTAAATTCGTCGGCGAGCGGGTCGGGTTGCATCCGGTCTGGTTGATCTTCGCCATGTTCGCGTTTGGCTATCTCTTTGGTTTCGTCGGGCTGCTGATCGCGGTCCCGCTCGGTGCCGCGATCGGGGTGCTGTTACGCTTCGGGTTGCGCCAATATTTTGCGAGCCCCATCTACACGGGAGACAACCCCAAGTGATGTCCGCTCGTCCGCGTCAACTCGCCCTTGCCCTGGCTCATGCGGAGAGTTTTGCGCGCGAGGATTTCTTGAGCGGGTCGTCGAACGCGGTGGCCCTTGCGCTCATCGACGCATGGCCGGACTGGTCGCACCGGATGGTCATGCTCACCGGGCCCGAGGGTTCAGGCAAGAGCCACCTCGCCGCGATCTGGGCGCAGGCTGCGGGCGCGCGGCGTATCGCGGCGCGCGCGTTGGAAGAGGCAAACGTGCCATCGGCGCTCGCTACCGGCGCGCTGGTGGTGGAGGACGTCGCCGCCGGGGCATTCGAGGAGAGGGCGCTGTTCCATCTTCTCAATCTCGCCCGCGAGCACGCCGCGTTCGTGCTGCTCACGGCGCGGGCGACGCCGGCGACGTTTGCCATTCGCGACCTCGCCTCGCGCCTCAATGCGCTCCCGGTGGTTGCCATCATGCCGCCCGACGATGCCCTGTTGCGCGCAGTGCTGGTCAAGCTGTTCGCCGACCGCCAACTCGCCGTGGATGAAGGCTTGATCGGCTACGTGGCGACGCGGATCGAACGCTCATTTGCGGCGGCGCGCGCGGTGGTGGGGCGACTCGATCTAGAAGCCATGCGCCACAAGCGTCCGTTAACCAGGGCCTTCGCCGCCGAAGTGCTGCGCGCGAGCGAGCCTTGACGGGCCAGGGGGGAGGGGCCTTATGTCATGGCGTCGTCACCGATGACCCCGATATTGCATCCTTCATCCGAGCCACTCGGCCATGGCTGACCGCAGCCAAGTCGTTGTTATGAAAGAAGAAGTCGGCGTGGCAGCGCCCCTGGCCGCGGTCGAGCCGAGCGCAGCCGTCGATCTGATCGCGAGCCCGGAGCGATTCATCAATCGTGAATTGTCGTGGCTGCAATTCAACCGGCGGGTCCTCGAAGAGGCGGCAAACGAGGCCCATCCTTTGCTCGAACGCGTTCGGTTCCTGTCGATTTCCGCCAACAATCTCGATGAGTTCTTCATGGTCCGCGTAGCCGGGCTCAAAGCTCAGCTGCGCGCCGGCATTGCGATCAAGAGCCCGGACGGGCTTACCCCGGCCGAACAGCTCACCCGCATCGGCGAGGCGGTCGAAGCGCTCGCAAGCGACCAGCAGAAGCGCTGGCGCGAGCTGCGGCAGATGCTGGCCGAGCATGGAATCGTGCTGGTCGAAGGCCCCGAGGTGACCAAGAAAGAAAAGACGTGGCTCGAAGATCACTTCCTTCGCCAGATTTTTCCGTTGCTCACGCCGCTCGCCATCGATCCTGCGCATCCGTTCCCGTTCATTCCCAATCTCGGCTTCACCATCGCTCTGCAGCTGGCGCGCGCGAGCGATGGCAAGGCGATGAACGCGCTCATCCGCATGCCGAACAAGATCGATCGGTTCGTGCGGCTGCCAAGCGGCGACGGAGTGTCTGGCGCCCGCGTGATCACGCTCGAACAGGTCATCGCCCTATTTATCGCCCGCCTCTTCCCGGGCTACGCGGTCAAAGGGCAGGGTGCTTTCCGGGTCATTCGCGACTCCGAGGTCGAAATCGAGGAGGAGGCCGAGGACCTGGTGCGCGAATTCGAGACGGTGCTCAAGCGTAGACGGCGCGGATCGGTCATCCGTCTCGAGCTCGAAGCTGCCATGCCGGTGGAACTGCGTCGGTTCGTACAGCGGGCGCTTGCATGCGCTGACGACGAGATCTTCCTGGTCGACGGCGTTCTAGCGCTCAATGAACTGTCGCAGCTCATGGGCCTTGACCGACCCGATCTCGAATTCGTGCCGTACAATCCGCGCTATCCCGAACGCATTCGCGATCACGCGGGCGACTGCTTCGCGGCCATTCGTCAGAAGGATCTCGTGGTCCACCATCCCTACGAGTCTTTCGACGTCGTGGTGCAGTTCCTGCAGCAGGCCGCGCGCGATCCCGATGTGGTGGCGATCAAGCAGACGCTGTACCGCACATCGGCCGAATCTCCCATCGTGCGCGCGCTCGTCGAGGCGGCGGAAGCGGGGAAAACGGTGACCGCCCTCATCGAGCTCAAGGCGCGCTTCGACGAGGAGGCGAATATCCGCTGGTCGCGTGCGCTTGAGCGCGCGGGGGCGCAGGTCGTCTATGGCTTTATCGAGCTCAAGACCCACGCCAAGCTGTCGATGGTGGTGCGGCGCGAGGGCGGAGCGCTTGCGTCTTACATTCACGTGGGCACCGGCAATTATCATCCGGTGACCGCCCGCATCTACACCGATCTTTCGTTCTTTACGTCCGATCCGGTCATCGCGCGCGACGTCGCGCATATTTTCAATTACGTGACCGGCTACGCCGAGCCCGCCGCGCTCGAGCGGATGGCGGTTTCGCCGCTGACGGTGCGCGACCGCATCTGCGAACACATCGAGCAGGAGATTGCGCACGCAAAGAGCGGCCGCCCGGCGGCGATCTGGATGAAGGACAACGCGATGGTCGATCCCGAGATCATCGATATGCTCTATGCGGCCTCCCGCGCGGGCGTTTCGATCGATCTCGTGGTGCGCGGCATCTGCTGCTTGCGACCGGGCCTACCCGGGGTGTCGGAGAACATCAGCGTCAAATCGATCGTCGGACGATTTCTCGAGCATAGCCGCATCTACTGCTTCGGTGCAGGCTACGGCCTGCCCCACCCCAAGGCGGCGGTTTACATCTCCTCCGCCGACATGATGCCGCGCAATCTCGACCGCCGCGTCGAGGTATTGTGCCCAATCCTCAATCCCACCGTGCACGAGCAGGTACTCGATCAAATCATGGTGGCGAATCTCAAGGATAATGAACAAAGTTGGAAATTACTACCCGATGGGTCCTCGAATCGCATAAAACTCGCGGAGGGTGAGGAGCCCTTCAACGCTCATAAATACTTCATGACGAATCCGAGTCTGTCGGGCCGTGGCAAATCGCTCAAGGAATCATCCCCGCGAAGCCTTATACGCCGTCTCGACCGCTCGTAAGCGGCGTCGTCTCGCCATGAATGTCGCGCAAGGTCGTCTCGATTACGGGCCGCCGGTCGCAGTGATCGATATCGGCTCGAATTCCGTGCGCCTGGTCGTCTATGAAGGCCTCACTCGCAGCCCAACCCCGATTTTCAACGAAAAAGTACTCGCCGGGCTCGGACGCGAAGTGCAGACGAAAGGTCTGCTCGCCCCGGACGCGGTGGAAAAGGCGCTCGCTGCGCTGCGGCGCTTTCGTGCCTTGTGCGACCGCATGCAGGTTGCCCATCTGTGGGCGATCGCGACTGCGGCGTGCCGAGAGGCCAAAAACGGCAAGACTTTCGTGGCCGAAGCCGAAGGCATCTGCGCCACCAAGATCGACGTTCTCTCCGGCAAGCGCGAGGCGGAGTTGTCCGCACTCGGCGTCGTGTCGGGTTTCCACAAGCCTGACGGCATCGTCGGCGACCTCGGCGGCGGCTCGCTCGAACTGACCGAAGTCCATGGACATCGTATCAAGGCCGGCTTGACTCTGCCTTTGGGCGGCCTGGCGCTGCAGGACATTTCGTCCAAATCGATCAAGAAAGCGGAAAAGATCGTCCGCGCGGAGCTTGACGAAGCTCGCCTGCTCGAAGCCGGCAAGGGCCGCACCTTCTACGCCATCGGAGGCACTTGGCGCGCGCTCGCACGACTGCACATGTGGCAGACGGGATATCCGCTGCACGTCATGCACGGCTACGTGATGCCGGCGCGGGAGGCGTTCGAGTTTTCCAGTCTCGTCCACCGCGTCGATCCCGAGATGCTCTCGCAAATCGAGGTCGTCACCGATGCGCGCCGCCCGCTGCTCGCCTATGCCGCGCTGGTGCTCGAAAACGTGGTGCGGATTGCGCGGCCCAAGGACATCGTGATCTCGGCGCTCGGCGTGCGCGAAGGCCTGTTGTACTCGATGCTCGATCCTGAGGAGCGCGAGAAAGATCCGCTGATTGCGGCCGCGAGCGAGCTCAACGTGCTGCGCTCGCGCTCGCCCGCCCACGGCGAGGAGCTCATGGCTTGGACCGACCGCTTCATGGCCTCCTCCGGGCTCGACGAGACGGCGGAGGAGCGGCGATTGCGCCACGTGGCGTGTCTCCTCGCCGACATCGGCTGGCGGGCGCATCCCGACTACCGCGGCGAGCAATCGCTCAATATCATCGCCAATGCCGCCTTCGTCGCCATCGATCATCCCGGCCGCACCTTCATTGCGCTCGCCGTATTCTTCCGCCATGTCGGTCTTGTCGACGAGGAGCTCTCGCCCAGGCTACGCGAACTCGCCTCGACGCGCCTGCTCGATCGTGCCCGCGTGCTTGGCGCGGCGCTGCGGGTGGCCTATCTCGTCTCTGCCTCCACGACTGGCGTGCTGCCGAGAACGCCGATGGTGGTCGAGCGCGGTCGATTGACGCTGCACTTGGACAACGGCTTGAAGGCGCTCGCCGGGGAGCGCGTATTCGTGCGGCTGCGCCAGCTCGCACGGCTCATTGGCCGCGAGCCGGTGATGGAGACCGCGTGATACGCAGCCGCAATGGCGCGCGGCTCATTCTGAGTCACGGTTTTCATGTCCTGTGGTCACCGCGAGGGGCAGCCCGCGACGCTCGCGTCGCGGGGACCCCGTAGTCGGGCCCCAGGGTCTGCAGCTGGTGATCATGTGTCCCTGCTTGCGCAGGGACGACGGAGGACTGGAGGGGATGCCGTGCCGCTTTGGCAGCGCCTGTTGATCACGTTAGCGGTCATGCTGCTGACGAGCTATCTCGTCGGGCTACTCTGGCACTGGCTCTTCAACTCGGACATTCCGAGCTACCTTGGCGGAGTCGTCGGCGGCGTCAGCGCGGTTCCGACGTGGGAGTTCCTGCAGCGGATTCGCCCGAAACAATAGCGACCGGATCCGCGCCAGCGGTTTCTTGCCGAGCTCGACGGACGTCGCGGCGGTGTACCAGTGATTGCGAAGGAATGGGGCCATGGGGGCTCTCCCGGCGCGGTAGACCCATCGCTCTCGCCGCACCGACTGGGAGAGGGATCAGTTGCGCTCCAGCGCCACGACCCGGCCTTTCTCGATCGCAAGCGAGAG
>DASQXF010000383.1:0-2659 GCA_035639895.1 Xanthobacteraceae bacterium | reverse complement strand
TGCGCGCGCAGCTTGGCGGAATCGACCCCGGGAATGACCCCGCCTTCCATCACGACCTTCCGTCCACGATCACCGTATCGACGTTGTCGCCGACGCCGCATTCAACCAGGCTCTTCACCGGGTCGCGCAGGCAAGTGTACGCAGCCTGCGCAAGCTTGGCTGCGTGTGCCCGCGAATCCCAATCCACAATCGCTGCCGGTGATTATGGATTCCGGCTCTCGCCGCTAACGGGACCCCACGAAAATGGCTGTCTCACAGCATTCGGTCTGGCGAGCTACGGTTTTCGGCCATTTTCGTGGGAGCCCGCGCGGCTCGGCCGGAATGACGAACTCAGGGATCTGTTATGAATTCGAGTCGAACGCCATTCCGTAGCCTTCGCACGAGAAGCTCAGCAGCGGCTACTTTTTCTCCGCGATTTCCTGGATGAACGGTTTCCACTGCGCAATTTCCTGGTCGATCTGCGCACGGTACTGCTCGGGTGTGGTCTTGACCGTGTCGGCACCAGACCTGCGCATGATTTCCTTTACCTCTGGATCGTCGGCCATCTTGAGCAGAATCTCCGACAACTTGCGGATGATCGGCTCCGGGGTCTTGGACGGGGCCATGATGCCGTTCCACGTCTCCACCACAAAACCGGGAAGAACTGTCTCACCGACGGTGGGGAGATCAGGCAGGTAGGGACTGCGTTTGAGCGAGGTCACGGCGAGGCCGCGCACAGATCCGGCTTGGACCTGCGGCAGACCTTCGGTCATGTTGGCGAAAGCGAAATCGACCTCGCCGGCGACCACCGCGGCGGTCGAGGGCGCACCGCTCTTGAACGGGATGTGCACCACCTTGATCCCGGTGCGGGCCTGGAACAGCTCGACCGAGTAGTGGGTCAGGCCGCCGGCGCCGCTGGAGCCGTAGTTGAGCTTGCCCGGGTTGGCTTTGGCATAGGACACGAACTCGGCCAGCGTCTTCGCCGGCAGGTCCTTCTTGACGATGACGACCTGCGCGATCGAGCTGATGATCCCGACGGGCGCGAGATCCCGCAATGGATCGTAGCCAACCTTCTGGTGCGGATCGAAGGGCGCGATCGAGATAGCGCCGATGCTGCAGACGCAAAACGTATAGCCGTCGGCTGCCGCATTCGCGACGAACTGGGTGCCCACGATGCCGCCTGCGCCCGGGCGATTGTCGATGATCACCGGCTTGCCGAGCGCCTTCTCGACGTAACGCACGGTCACCCGGGCAACCAAATCCGTATAGCCGCCGGCTCCGTAGGGCACGACGAATGTGACCGGCCGAGCTGCCCATGCATCCTGCGCGCGCAGCATGCTCGGCGCCAACGCGATTCCCAGCGAAAATGCTAGTCCTGCAAGATGCTTCATCGCATTCTCCCTCTGTGCATGTGATCGCGCGAAGCAAGTTCTTTGCCACTTGCTCGACTTCCCAGACTTCCCTACTCCGCGGACGGATAGGACCAAGGGCAGGCCTGCTCCTGCGTGCGGCCGAGCGGGTCCCACTCCGCGAGCGTGTCCCAGATCTGCTCGGCCGCGGCTTGAGCTTGCGCCCGCAGCTTGGCGAAATCCACGCCGGGAATGACGCCGCCGTCCATCACCATCTTTCCGTCGACAATGACCGTGTCGACGTCGTCGCCGACGCCGCACTCGACGACGCCCTTCACGGGATCGCGCACCGGTCCGTAGCGCAAGCTATTTCGCCCCGATAGATCGATGACGATGATGTCGGCGAGCGCGCCGGGCGCGAGGCGACCGATATCGTCGCGACCGACCGAGATCGCGCCGCCCAGCGTTGCGGCGCGGAACACGTCCGCCGACGTCGCGGCAAAATAGGTGTGGCCCATGATTTTGCCGAGATACGACGCGGTGCGCATGTTCATGATCATGTCGCGCGGATAGGTATCCGAGCCGAGGCACAGGTTGACCCCCGCATCCTGGTAGCGCTGCCAATGATCGAGCGTGCGCGCGCGCCGAACGATATTGATCGGGCAGTGCGACACGCTCGCTCCGGCGCGGCCCATCAGCTCGAGATCGCGGTGCACCGAATAATTGAGGTTCGGATTGTCCGAGATGAAATTGCCGTGGCCGATATTGAGGGTGGGGCGCAGCATGCCCAGCTCGTCCAACAGCTCGATCGGCGTCTTCATATGCTCTTTGACGACCTCGTAGAATTCGATGACGCTGTAGGCGGCATGCGTCGCCATCGGCAGCTTCAGCGCGTCGGCAGCGCGTACGGTGTCTTGCAGCAGCTCGAGGCTTGAGGTCTCGACCTCGCGCGGCACGAGAATGCCGCGGACGCGGCCGTTGGCCGCGCCGTCGTTCTTTTCGATCCAAGCCAGCGCGGTCTTGAATCCCTCGCGGCCGAGCGCGTCGTTGCGCACGCGAATGAGCCGCCCGCTCTCGTCCGCCACCCAGCGCCCGCAATCGTAGCCGGGCGCGAGATAGGCGCGGCTGCCCAGCCGGGTCACCTCGGCCAGCAGCGCGTCTTGCACGCTGAGCTGGCTGCCGTACTCGACGAAGGTCGTCACGCCGTTGCGGATGAGTTCGGCCACGGTGAACGCAGCATTGAGCTCGAAGGCGGCCGCCGATCCGGCGTCGCCGTGCTTGAGGTAACGCGGATCGCCTTTGACGACCTTGCCTTCCTTCGGGACGGAGAT
>DASQXF010000382.1:0-3298 GCA_035639895.1 Xanthobacteraceae bacterium | reverse complement strand
CGATTCGCGGAGCCCGGAACGACCACGCGGCGGCCTTGCATGAGGCCGCGGTAAGCATCCCTTGCCACCCGCTCGGCGGAGCGCGTGAGCAGCCGCGGAAAGGCGTCGACGCTCATACGCGCGCGCGCCTGAAACTCAGTCGGCACCGGGCCCGGACAAAGCACGGTCACCCGCACGCCCTTGGGCTTGAGCTCGCGATGCAGCGCCTCGCTGAACGAGAACACATAGGCTTTGCTTGCGTGATAAACCGCCATGCCGGGGCCGGGCGCGAACGCGGCAATCGACGCCACGTTGAGAATGCCGCCGCGGCGACGCTTGAGACTATCGATGAAGGCGAGCGAGAGGTCGGTGAGTGCGCGCACATCGACGTCGATCATCGCGAGCTGCTCGGCCCGGTCGAGCTCGTCCGCGGCGCCGAGCAGGCCGAAGCCCGCGTTGTTGACGACCACGTCAGGCTCGAGCCTGCGCTGGTCGAGCGCCTCGGCAATTCCCTGCACGGCATCGGCGCGCGCGAGGTCGGCGCGCAGAACGGTCGGCCGGTTCGCGCCTTTCGCTGCGATCGCATCTGCCAGCGCGCCGAGCGCCTGCTCGCGTCTTGCCACCAGAACGAGTTCGTGACCGTGGGCGGCAAATTCGTGCGCCAGCGCCGCGCCGATGCCGGCCGATGCGCCGGTGATCAACGTGATGGGGCGCTTCTCCTGGGTCACGGCCTGCGCCGGTGGCTTGCCACGCGTTGCCCAAGCTCGATGCGTTCCCGGGACGAGACACTGAGCAGATCGGCGGCGCGCCAGATCAGGTTTCTCTCGAATTCGTCGACGTCGCCGTCGGCGTAGGCGATCTCCCACATCATTTCGACCACGCGCCGGCGCCCCTCCTCGTCGAGCGAGCGATTGATCAAGCTGGTGAAGTGATAGAGATCGATCGCCTCATGTTCGGCTTCGGTCGCCTCGGCGACCAATTCGTCGGTCGTCGCCTCGTCGAGGGCAAAGTGTTGCTTGATGACGGTGTGCAGCTTCTCGCGCTCGGCAGCGCCGACATCGCCGTCGATGGCGGCGGCATGGACGAGCAGCGCCGCCGCTGCGAGGCGATAGTCGTCATGCACGAAGTGAGCCGGATGCTTGTCGCCTTCCGACACCTCGGACAGAAACTTGCGAAAGCTATCGAACATACCGCCGGGATCCGCTGTAGCGCGCCACGTTGCATGTTGCCTGCGCGAAGTCTAGGGGGCGGCTTTCCCCGATGTCGTCGCCACGAGCCCGGTGAACTCCCTCGCCCCGAGAAGCGCAGCGGAGCAATCGAACTCGGGCCTGTCCGAGTTCGATCGGGGTTGGGGTGAGGGGCCCCTCACCCAAACGAGATTGCAGAACGAGCCTCCCCTTTCCCTGCTTCGCGGGGCGAGGGCACATGCCCGTTCACCGCACTTGCGGCTCGTGCCTGAGCGAGGTCTTTTCCTATTGGCCGGCCTTTTTGCGCAGGTTCGCCTCGAGCAGCTCGAGGTTGTTCTTGATGTAGGCATTGCCGGGGTCGCGCGCCTGCGCCTCCACCAGCGTCTCGCGGGCGCGGCGCTGATCGCCGCGCAGCATATAGGAGTAGCCGCGATTGTTGAGGATTTCCGCTGTGGGTCCCGAAATCTTCGTCGCCTGCTCGTAAGCGCGGTCGGCAAGATCGAAGCGGCGTTGCCGGTCGTAGCAGGCCGCTAGTCCGATCCAGGATTCGAGATCGCGCGGATGCAGCTCGACGGCGCGACGGAAGTGGCGTTCGGCCAGGCTGAAATTGCCGTCGCGGAAGTGCTTCTTGCCGAGGCTGACGTCGTCATTCTTGTCGAGCGACGCCTTGGCCGCGGCGGTCGATGTCTTAGGCGAGGCGGCCGGCAGGCTCCCGGTCGTGACCGGATCGTCTTGCGACGCGTTCTGACTGGCTTCGGTCTTGGACTGAAAGAGATCGCCGAGCCTGGTCGAAGTCTCGCAGCCGTTGAGCCACAACAGGCACGCGACGGTGGCGACGAGGACTCGCGCAGCTCTCGCTCTCATTGTCGTGTTCCCCCGGCGGCCTGCAATTACGCCCCCCGGCGAAACCACGCGACGGCCGCCACCCCGCATCCCAGGCTATAGCGCGATGGTTAAGAATCCCTCGCCGCCAGCGCGCAACCCGCCGTAGCAAAGGTTCCCGCCCGCCTTTCCGAGAAAGCGAAACCTGTTAGTCTTGATCGCTAGAAGGTCAGTTGCGGCACCGAGCGTGGCTCGGTTCATCGCACTGTGACCATCCGGCACCATCCGAAGCACCTTCCGGGATATGGTGAATAAAGAGTATCCATCCTATCTATGAGACCGCAGGAGAAGCGGAGAAACACATGATGTCGAAGCCATGGATTAGCTACGTCGATCCCGCCACCCTCACGGATGCGGCCATGCGCGCGGAGTTCGACCGCTGCGCCCGCGAAGGCACGCCGCGGCCGGAAAGCCAAGCGATCCGCGCTCACGTGCCGGCCGTGTTCTGGTCGTTCGCCAATTCCTGGCGCGACGTGTTCAAGAACGGGGTGGCCGATCACGGCATCAAGGAACTCTGCCGCATCTATGTGTCGCGTTCGGTCTTGTGCGAGTTCTGCGGCAATCAGCGCTCGATCAAGGCGGCGAAGCAGGGCATCGTCGAGGACGACTACAGCGACCTCATCAATTTCGAGAGCTCGAGCCGCTACGACGAGCGGCAGAAGGCGGCGCTCGCCTATGCCGAGGCGATCACCTGGGATCTGCCGGTCGACGACAAATTCTGGGCGCGCCTGCACAAACACTTCAGCGAGCCGGAGCTGGTCGAGATCGGCTATTTCGTCGCGTTGACCATGGGCCAGCAGCGCTGGCTGCGCACGCTCGGCATCGAGCACCACCAGATTCTCGCCGGCACCGATGCGTCGATGGCGCCGGGCTTCGAGACCGCCGACGCGCTCGCTCGCTCAAAACAGGCACCCGATTACTGGGCAAAGAAAACCGTAAAGTCCCAGGCGGCAGAGTGAAACTTTTGAGTGTCGTCCCCGCTTTCGCGCGGACGACGGGCAGACAGACGGTTACACCTGCGCAAATCCGCGCGCGAATGAATGCAGCCGCTCGACCCCGGCATCCGTGATCAGCAACAGCTCGCCGGTCTGCACGCCTGCCTTGCCGTCGCGCGTCACCACGTTGGGCTGCACCACGACCGTCATGCCGGCCTCGAACGGCTCGGCCGGTATTGGCCCGGCGGGGCGGCTCTTGCTGCCGAGGATCGGCGGGAAATAGCCGCCGCCGTACCCGTGCAGGAGATCGTCGAT
>DASQXF010000381.1:0-4713 GCA_035639895.1 Xanthobacteraceae bacterium | reverse complement strand
TCATCCGCGAGTGCCAAAGCCTGTTCGAGATTGCTCCATCTCCCCCGTTGGGGAGAAGGGTTAGCCGTCCGGCCGGCCAGGCTGCAGCGGTCGCATTCGCGAAGAGCTGGCGGCGGGAATGAGTGACGCCGGCCGCGGCTTGAGCCGTCGCATCGTCCGCCTGCTCAGTCAGATTCAGAACAATTCAGGTCTGCCCAAGGACCTGCCGTTCGCTCGGTGGTAAGCTGAAAATGCAGTAAACCGACCCAAACTGCTTCGTCGGTTGCCTGTGGTCACTCCTGGGCGGGAGGAAGGCCATGGCTCACATGAAGCGGCGCGACTTCATCACGCTGCTCGGCGGCGCGGCAGCCGTGTGGCCGCTCGCGGCGCGCGCGCAGGGCGCGCTTCCGGTGGTCGGCGTGCTCGGCGGCACAACGCGCGACGAATGGACCCCGTTCCTGGCCGCGCTCGAGTTTGGCCTCAAGGACGCCGGCTTCATCGACCGCCAGAACGTCGCGATCGAAGATCTCTGGGCGGACGGTCGTTATGAGCGGTTGCCAGCGCTGGCCGCCGAACTGGTTCGCCGGCGGGTGGCGGTGATCGTCGCCATCGGCGGTGTCGCTTCGGCGCGTGCGGCAAAAAGCGCGACCTCGACAGTGCCAATCGTGTTCCTGGTCGGCCGCGACCCGGTCGAGCTTGGCTTTGTCGGCAGCTATAACCGGCCGGGCGGCAACATGACCGGGGTGCATCTGCTCAACCTCGAGCTGGCTGCCAAACGACTCGAGCTGTTGCGCGAACTGGTACCGAACGCGGCCACCATCGCCGTCCTCATCAACCCCGACAACCCCAATAATCGAGCAAGTGCGGAAAATCTCGAGGCGACGGCGCGTGCCGGTGGGCAGCGTGTCATCGTGCTGAACGCGAATGCCGCCCGCGACTTCGAACCCGCATTTGCGACCCTGCTACAACAGCGGGCACAAGCCCTCATCGTCGCTGCCGACCCCTTCCTCGATGGGCAGCGCGGGCAGATCGTCGCGATGACGACGCGCTATGCCATCCCGGCGATCTTTCAATGGCGTGAGTTCGTCGAGGCCGGCGGCTTGGTCAGCTATGGGACGAGCCTCACCGGCGCGCATCGGCAACAGGGCCTCTATGCCGGCAAGATCCTCAATGGCGCGAACCCCGCCGAGTTGCCGGTGGTGCAGCCGACCAAGTTCGATCTAGTGATCAATCGCAAAGCCGCCAGCGCACTCGGCATCACGATTCCACCGACCCTGCTGGTAGCGGCCGACGAGGTGATCGAATGAAAACGCCGCGAGTTCATTACGCGGCTCGGCGGCGGGGCGGCCGACCCAGACGGTCGGCTATATCAGCAGCCGATCACGCCAGGCAGATGGCTGCGTTTGGCCGCGGTCTGAGCGAAATCGGCCATGGGCCCTCTCCCCTACTGGCTGAAGGCTGAACCATCGGCCGCGCTTCGCGTTATTTCAAAAATCACCAGGTCGAAGCACGGCAGGCGGCGGGAGGAACAGCGGCGGCAGGAGGCAGTGATGACCTACGGCACGCGCACCGACCATTATCCGGCAACCTCGAAATTGCTGCATTGGCTCATCGCTATCTGCGTCCTGACCACGGCGCCGGTGGCAATCGCGATGATCCGCGTGGGCGAGGGACCGACCCAGGACGCGCTTTACAATTTCCACAAGTCGCTCGGCATCTTGATCTTCATCTTGATGGCGCTACGCCTGATCAACAGGCTTGCCGTGGGCGCGCCGATCGCCGATCCGGGAATCGAGCCCTGGCAGAAGGCCGTCTCCGCGGCGGTGCATACGTCGTTCTATGTGCTGCTGATCGCCATGCCGATCGTGGGCTATATCGCCAACTCCGCCTACGGCGCGCCGACGCCGTTCTTCGGGCTGCTCGAGCTGCCGCCGATCGTCGAGAAGAACGAGGCGCTCTCGACGCCACTGTTCGCCATTCACCGCTGGGTGGGCTGGCTCCTGATCATCCTGGTTCTGACCCACGTCAGCGCGGCGCTCTATCACCACTTCATCCGCGGCGACAACGTGCTGCAGCGGATGCTGCCGCGCGCACTGGGCGGGTCCGAGGTGGCAGGACCCCACGCGGTCCATTCGGCCGCCGTGCGCGGGCGCTAGCGAAAGCTTGCTCAAAAATTCTCCGGCGCGAACCGTCCGCCTGCGCGCCCGGATTCGCTCCACGGCCGACATTCAAGGTTGTATAATGGCTTGGAGAGTTAACGCAGGCATTTGCTGTTTTCATTTTCCCAATGAGTGCAGATTGGCGACACCATCAGAAGCATGCTCATGGCGGACATCATGACCATCGTCCAGCGGGTCATGCTCCCGCAAACTTCGGCATGGCCTTCGCCGTCGGCATTGGTCTGAACCTGACTTTCGTCGCCGTGGAGTTCGTCTACGGCGTATTCGCCAACTCCATGGCGCTGATCGCCGACGCCGGACATAACCTCTCCGATGTTCTCGGGCTGGTTATTGCCTGGATCGCGAGTGCCTTGAGCAGGCAGGCCCCTTCCTCGCGTTACACCTATGGATTAGGCGGCTCTTCGATTCTCGCGGCTTTGTTCAATGCCGTGCTGCTGCTGGTCGCGGTCGGAGCGATTGCCTGGGAAGCGGTGCTGCGATTCGTTCATCCCGAACCGGTGGCGAGCGGCACCGTCATGATCGTGGCGGCCGTCGGCATTATCATCAACGGCGCCACCGCCTGGCTGTTCGCCTCCGGCCGCAAAGGCGACCTCAACATTCGCGGCGCGTTTTTGCACATGGTCGCCGACGCCGCCGTCTCGGCCGGCGTCGTCGTTGCCGCGATGCTCATCCTCTCCACCGGCTGGCTCTGGATCGATCCGCTGGCCAGCCTCGTGATTGTCGGCGTCATCGTATGGGGCACCTGGGGCCTGTTGCGCGATTCGCTGGCCATGTCGGTCGCCGCGGTGCCCGCATCGATCGATCCGCAAGCGGTGCGGAGTTATCTCGCGTCCTGCGCCGGCGTTACCGCGGTGCATGACTTGCATATCTGGTCCTTGAGCACGACACAGAGCGCGCTGACCGCGCATCTCGTTTTTCCCGACGGGCATCCCGGCGACGAATTTTTGCTCAAGGCCGCAACCGAGCTGCGGCAGCGGTTTGGCATTGGGCACACGACCTTGCAGATCGAAATCAGCGAGGAAACCGCCTGCCACCTCGCGCCCGATCATGTCGTGTGAAGGGATGGCGCCTGCGCGCGAGGGCAATTGCGTCTTTGGCAAGCGCGTAGGGCTGATGACTTTTTGCAACAGCCTTGAGGAATCGTAGCGCAATCGCGCATTCGCCCAATTGTGGCAATGTTACATTGTTACTAAAGTTGCCAGCTACCGCCGGCAGAAATGGTTCTGCTTGGCGCGAGACGCGCGAAGCTGACGACGATGCGCTGGTTCCGGTCGCGTTCGAGAGTGGGGTCGTATCTGGCGCTGTTTGCGCTCGCGTTCCAGCTCGCGGTCTCATTCGCCCACGTGCATGTCGACGAAATCGCGCCACGATCAGCGGGCGCGGCCGCCTTCGCCAGCACGCAGTCAGGTGACGAAGTCAATGCGCCGTCGGGTCCGACCAGCCGTGAAGACGTCGCGGACGACTGCCCGATCTGCGCACTGATCCATCTCGCCGGCGCATTGGTGCCGGCCGAGGCGACGCCTTTGCCGCTACCGAATATGTTCGGGCACTTGCGGCTCGCAGCCGTCGTTGCGTTCGGCTTGACGGCATCACAAGCCGCTCTTTTCCAAGCACGCGCACCTCCGATCGCCTGACATCGCGCTGGTACCGGCCAAGCTCGCGCCAGCGAGGCTGCGCCGGTCCTGCACGCCGCGCGATTTACGCCGCGATGAGTTGATGTTCGGGGAATTAGGGGGGCATTGTCATGTCTATCCGTAACAGGCGTTTGCTGCTGCTGAGCAGTTCGGCGCTCATGCTGCTTTGTTTCGCCGGCGTCGCGCCGTCACAGACGCAGGCGCCAGAGACGCCGACAACTCCGCAGACTCCGCCGGCGGAAACTCCGCAACCTCAACAACCCGCGCAGCCCGAGACGCCACCAACCGGCACAGCTCCGACCGTGACGGTTCCACAAGTCACCGTGGAAGCGCCGAAGCCGCGCCCCACGCGGCGCGCCGCGCCTGCCGCTCCCGCCCGCAGAGCCATGCGGCCGGCGCCGGCACCGCGACCGACGCCGACGCCGCCGACGACACCAACGACAACCGCTGCGGGCCAGCCGGCTGCTGCGTCACCGTTCCAGCCGCCGCCCTCGCTCCACACCCTCAACAGCAATCAGATTCAAGCGAGCCAGGCGCAGAGTTTGGGCAACTTGTTGTTCACCACGCCCGGCGCGACCTCCGCCGGCCTGTCGCCCGCCGCGTCGCGGCCGGTGCTGCGCGGGCTCGACGATTTCCGCGTGCGCGTGCAGGAGAACGGCATCGGCGCGATGGACGTTTCCGACTACGGCCAGGACCACGGCGTGCCGATCGATCCGCTGGCCGTGCAGAAGATCGAGATTTATCGCGGCCCGGAGGCGCTGCGCTTCAGCTCGCAAGCAGTCGGCGGCGTGGTGGAAGCGACCAACAACCGCATCCCCTTCGCGGCGCCGCTCGGCGGCTGGCAAGCGCAAATATTGGGCGCGACCACCACGGTCGACCGCGGCCTCGAAGGCGGCGTTTTGTACGACGCCGGCTCGCGC
>DASQXF010000380.1:0-3058 GCA_035639895.1 Xanthobacteraceae bacterium | reverse complement strand
CATGTCCGATCTCGTGTTCCGCACCACGTCGACCAACCGCACGATGGTCGAGGCGATCATCCAAGCCGCGGACATTCACGGGCGCCGCCGCGTCGCGATCGAAGACCCGGTGACGGGTACGCTCTCGTACAAACGACTGCTCGTCGGGGCCGCCATTCTCGGCGCCAAGCTCATGCCGATCGCGCCGGCCGGGCGCGCCATTGGCGTCATGCTGCCGAATGCGAATGGCGCCGTTGTTACAATTCTGGGATTGATGACGGCGGGCCGCGTGCCGGCCATGATCAACTTCACGGCCGGCGCGGCAAACGTCCTGTCCGCCTGCAAGGCCGCGCAAATCGACATCATCTTATCGTCGCGCACCTTCATCGAGAAGGCTCGGCTCGGCAACCTGGTTGCTGCGATCGAAAAGACGGTCAAGATCGTCTATCTCGAGGACATTCGCGCCGGCATCACGCTCGCGGACAAAATCCGCGGCCTCATCAACGCCAATAAGCCGCTGGTCGAGTGCAAGCCCGACGACTGGGCCGCGATCCTGTTCACCTCAGGCTCGGAGGGCGTGCCCAAAGGCGTCGTCCTCTCCCACCGCAACATGCTCGCGAACGCGGCGCAGGCTGCAGCCCGCATCGATTTCAGCCGCGAGGATAAGGTTTTCAACGTGCTGCCGGTGTTCCATTCGTTCGGGCTCACCGTCGGCGTGATGCTGCCGCTCGTTTTCGGCGTGCGCGTCTATCTCTATCCTTCCCCGCTGCACTATCGCACGGTGGCGGAGCTGATCTATGGGGTGAACGCCACCATCATGTTCGGCACCGACACGTTCTTGGCCGGCTATGCGCGGGTGGCGCACCCTTATGATTTCCGTTCGCTGCGCTACATCCTGGCGGGCGCCGAGCCGGTCAAGGAGAGCACGCGGCGCACGTATATGGAGAAGTTCGGCCTGCGCATTCTCGAAGGCTACGGTGTCACCGAGACGGCGCCGGCCCTCGCCTTGAACACGCCGATGTTCAACAAGTTCGGCACCGTCGGGCGCATCCTGCCCGGCATGGAGGCGCGCCTGGAGAAGGTCGAAGGCGTGGAGGAAGGCGGTCGCCTCTACGTGCGCGGACCGAACGTGATGCTCGGCTATCTCAAGGTCGATAATCCCGGCGTGCTCGAGCGGCCGCCCGAAGGCTGGCACGACACCGGCGACATCGTCAGCATCGACGAGCAGGGCTTTGTTACCATCAAGGGCCGCGCCCGGCGCTTCGCCAAGGTCGGCGGCGAGATGATTTCGCTTGCCGCGGTCGAGGCGCTGGCGTCGGACCTGTGGCCGAATGCGCTCTCCGCGGTCGTGGCCCTACCCGATCCGCGCAAGGGCGAGCGACTTATTCTGCTGACCCAGCAGAAGGGCGCAACGCGATCCGATTTTCAGAGCTTTGCCAAGGCGAAGCATGCCTCGGATTTGATGATCCCCGCCGAGGTTTGGCTGGTCGAGAAGCTTCCCGTGCTCGGTACCGGGAAGGTCGACATGATGGCCGTGAGCAAGCTCGTCGAGGAGCGGCTTGCTACGAAGCCGGACACTATGGCCCGCGCGAGCGCATGAGGCGCCCAGGTTCAGCCATTCACTCGTCATGCCCGGCCTTGTGCCGGGCATCCACGTCTTGTCCTTCCTTGATGCGGCAAAGACGTAGATGGCCGGGTCAAGCCCGGCCATGACGGCGTGGATGGGTCTGCGCCAATGGTTGCTGGTTTGACGGGCGAGCGGGATTGGCCGCCGCTGCCGCCGCGGCTCAAGCCGATTGTGGATGCCGAATATCCGCGCTTCAGCGCCGCCGAGATGGCGCGCCGGCATGCTGCGGTCGAGGCGGCGCTCGCCGAAGCGCAGTGCGACCATCTCGTGTTGTACGGAGCGAACCGCGCCGGCTCCGCGGTGCAGTGGCTCACGCAATGGCCGGTGACAGTCGAGGCCATCGGCGTGCTCACGCCGGGCGAGCGCGACGCGCTGTTCGTGCAGTGGATCAATCACGCACCGCTGGCGAAGCGGCTGGCGACGGACGCCGACGTCGCCTGGGGCGGCGAATCGTCCATCGCCGCCGCCATCGCGGTGCTGGAGAAGCGCGGCGCACGGCAAAATCGCGTCGCCGTCATCGGACCGATGGGTTTCGCCCAGCACGCGGCGCTCGCCGCGCGTTTCGGCAAGATTGCCGACCTCAACCGCGCGTATGTACGGCTGCGGCGGGTGAAGTCGCCGGACGAGCTCGACTGGCTGCGCATCGGCGCTTGGCTGAGCGATCGCGGCATGGCGGGGCTGCGCGACGGGCTCGCGGTGGGGCTGACCGAGCGCGCGCTCGGCGACCTGATCGAGCGCGCCTATACGCGCGAAGGCGGCACCAACGTCATCCACTTCATCGGCGCGACCTCCATGCACGATCCGCAGCTCGGCGCGCCGGCGCAGTTTCCCTCGACCCGGCGGGTGGCGAAAGGCGACATCGTGTTCGCTGAGATCAGCGCGGCATTCTGGGATCACTCCGGCCAGGTATTGCGCAGCTTCGCAGTCGGCGAAGAGCCGCCGCCGCTCTATCGCGCGCTGCATGACGCTGCCGATGCAGCCTTCGACGCGGTCGCCGCGGTGCTCAAAGCGGGCGCGATGCCGGCGCAAGTGATCGAGGCCTCAGGCGTCATCGAAGATGCGGGCTTCACCATCATCGACGATCTCCTGCACGGGTATGGCGGCGGCTATTTCCCGCCCATCCTCGGCAGCAAGAGCCGTCCCGCTGGGCGCATTCCGGCGGAGCCTTTCGAGGCCGGCATGACGGTCGTGGTGCAGCCCAACGTGGTGACGCGCGACGGCAAGGCAGGGGTGCAGACGGGCGAGCTCTTGCTGATCACGGATGCCGGGGTCGAACGGATGCATTCATTCCCGCGCGGTTTTGCGCGGGTGTGATGCTCCGCGTCTGTGTGCCCGTCGTCCCCGCGAAAGCGGGGAAGGTGGATTCACATTCGAACTGCAACAGTTTTTGGAACATCTCCGAGGGGGATGCGAAGTCAAGACACTTTCTCGGGGTGTTGTTGTAGGCGCTCA
>DASQXF010000379.1:0-5905 GCA_035639895.1 Xanthobacteraceae bacterium | reverse complement strand
AAGTCGCATTCAGCATGAAGCGCAGTTCAAGCGTGCATGCGACGGCGACCGCGAACCCGATCAACAGCTCAGGTTTGGCATAGAACGGCCCGATGCTGAACGAGCGTCCGCCGAGTATCGGGGGCACGTCGAAAAGGTCCGCGGAAAACAGCATCAAAGCGACGTTCTGCATCAGGATCGAGAGGCCCATCGTGGCGAAGACGAGGACGAGGTGAGGCTTGTCGAGCCCCGGATTGATGACCAGCCGGTGAACCAGAACGCCGAACAAGAACATCGCGGGCACCACAGCCACGACTGCAACGTAGGAATTCAAGCCGAGATATCGCGTGACCGCCCAGGCGCCGTACATGGCGATCATCAGAAACTCGCCATGCGCGAAATTGACGATGCGTAGGACGCCGAAGATGAGCGTGAGCCCAATGCTCATCAAAGCATAGATGCTGCCAATGAGAATGCCCGAAAAGACGAGCTGCCCGACGGTAATCATCGCACAGTCGTCATGGCCGGCTCGGCCTTTTCAGGTCGTCATGCCCGGAGCAAGTCCCGGCATCGCGATTGACGGTGGTGCAAGGCCAGCGCCACCTCAGCGCTGGCTCCACTTTGGTAACGGCACCATGACGATGTCGTGCGTCGCCAAATTCGGCGGGAACACTTGATTGTTGCCGGTCTTCTGCCACTGCCAGACCCCGATCGACGAGCGCAGATTCTGACCGGCATCCTTGGGATCAGTCGGCCAGTCGTTGTTGGTGAATTTGATGCCACCCCCGTTAGCGAGGCGTCCGTTTGGGAGGTCGAGACCGAGCGCAATCTCCCGCAACTCGGCCGGTTCGAAGGTCTTGGCTTTCGGCAGGACTTCGGTGAACAGTGCCCATGTTGCCGAGAAGCTCGATGACGCATGCCCGGCTGGCGGGCGCTTGAGCTTGTCGTCATAACGTTTGAAAAATTCCTCGGCGATGGGGACCGTCTCGGGAGCGAGCGCCTTCGGGTTCACCTTGGCGGCGAAGTCCGAAACGAAGATCCCGTTGACCATATCGCCGATGGAATCGCGCAGATCGGGGTTGGAATACCCGGCGCTGACGCCGACCAGGGCGCCGACGTTGAAGTCAAGTTCCTTCGCCTTGCGCTGGAACAGGATCGCATCGTTGGGGAACGAGATCGCGATCAGCACGTCCGGCTTTATATCCTTGAGCTGCTGAACGATCGGCGTCATGTCCGTGAGAAACTGGTCGTAGCCTTCGTCATAGATGAGCTTGATATTCTTCTGCTGGGCATATGCACGGACGCCATCGCCGACGGATTTTCCGAAGGCGCGGTTTTCCCACAAAAGCGCGATGCGCAAGTCGGCGGCCGACTTGCCGAGCTTCTTGGTCAACCCTTCGAGCGTGAAATCCACCGCTGCGTGGCTATAGCGGTACGCTGCCGGACCGACCTGGAATGTGTACTTGAAGCCGCGCTTGGTGATGATGTCGGCCGCGCCTGCCGTTTCCCAATGCAACACGCCGTGGCGCTCGGCAGCCTGGCTGACCGGAATGGCGAGCAGCGAGACGCCCGAGCCTGTCGTGATCTTGATGCCTTCCTTGGTGATGAGGCGTTCGGTCTCGCTGATGGCCGCAGTCGGCGTCGGAATATCGGCAAGCAAGAACTCGACCCTGCGCCCATTGACGCCGCCGCGCTCATTGATCATATCGCGGGCGATCTGCATGGCCGTGTAGTTCTCGACGCCGTTCTTGGTGGACGGCCCGGTCATCGGCTGCAGTACGCCGATTTTGATCGGCTGCTGCGCGCCGGCCGGAGCGCTGGCCAGCGCAGCCAACACTGCCGCGAGCAGATATCTCATCGCAGTTCGCATTGCTCCGTCTCCAATGATGCAGAACGATTTCGGCACGATGCTAACAAGGGCGCGAATATGCAGCAATTGCATTGAACCTATAAAGGAGATGCCGAAAATGAATAGCACGCGCGCCGCGGCCAACACCACCGTCAGTCTTCCTTGATGTTCTTCTCCCGCACTACGCGGCCCCAGCGCGCAAGCTCATGGCTGAGAATTTTGCCGAATTCAGCGCTCGAGGTCGGCGATGGCACGGCGCCGGACTGCAATAGCCGCTCGCGCACGTCGGGAGCATCCAGCACAACCACGACCGCGTCGTGCAATTTTGCCACCACGGCGGGCGGCGTCCTGGCCGGCGCCAAGAGGCCATACCAATTATCGGCGACCGTGTCCGGGAATCCCTGCTCGGCCAGCGTGGCGACGTCCGGCAACAACGGATTGCGGGCAGCAGAGGCCGCGCCGATCGGCTTGAGCTTGCCGCCGCGGATGTGCGGCAGCAGTACCGGGGTATCGGCGAACAGCGCCGTGACTTGGCCGCCGAGAAGATCGGTCAGGGCGGGGGCCGCGCCGCGATAGGGCACGTGCAGGAATTTCACGTTTGCCGCAGCCTGAAAAAGCTCAATTGCGAGATGGGTCGTGCTGCCCGAGCCGGTCGATGCGAACGGAATCGATCCGGGCTTCTCCTTTGCAAGCGCGGCGAGCTCCTTGGCGGAATTCACAGGCGTCTCCGGCTTGACCACCAAGATCGTGGTGGGGCGCACCACCAGTGTGATCGGGGCGAAATCGCGCAGCGTGTCGTAGTTCGGCTTGCTCAGATGTGGCGTGATCGCGACCGCGCCGATCGTCGTGAGGAACAGGAGATGGCCGTCCGCCTCGCCTTTTGCGACGTATTCGGCGCCGATCGCGCCGTTCGCGCCAGGCTTGTTCTCGACGATGACGTTCTGACCGAGCTGCGGCTTGAGCTTATCGGCAAGCAGACGTGCGACGAAGTCGGTCGGACCACCCGGCGGAAACGCTACGACAATGCGGATCACACGGGACGGAAAGTCCTGCGCGCGCGCCTGCCCGGCCGACAGCCAAAATAGGGCAGCGAGCGCCATGGCCAGAGCCGGCTTCGATCGCAGCAATCGCATGTCAACCTCCCGGAGTAATAATGTGAACGCTGGCCGATCGTGCAGACTCATCCTGGTCGCATGTGCCCGGCTTTGACAATGCGGGAAGGCTCGCTAGATTAGGCCCGTCGTCAACAACCGAAAGGAGGTGATCCAGTGTCTCATTGTCAATCGCCGCGATTCCCGGCATCCGTGAGCTGGATCCTTCCCGCTTTGGGGGGCCCAGCGAATTGACGCGTCGCCCAAACGACGCTCTGCGGGATGAGCCGAATCACGGCTCGACAATGGAAGGGCTGCCCGCGAGGGCGGCCCTTCTTCATTCGGGTCACGGCCGCGGGCCATGGTGGAGAGGGGAAAGAGGATGATGACCCAACGTGTGATTATTCTCGCGACCGCGGCCTTCGCCTTTGCAATAAGCGCTGCGAACCACGCAACGGCGCAGGTGTATCCGTCGCGGCCGGTCACGATCATCGTGCCGTTTTCCGCAGGCGGGACGACGGACGTCATTGCCCGCATTCTCGCCGAGCACATGTCGCGCACGCTCGGCCAGCAGTTCATCGTCGAGAACGTCGTCGGCGCGGGCGGCACCACCGGCTCGACGCGTGCGATGCGCGCAAGCCCCGATGGATACACCATCGAATTGGGCAATATGGGCACGCACGCGGCCGCCGTGGCGCTCTACTCCAATCTCGCCTACAACCCGCAAGTCGATTTCGCGCCAGTCGGCATGGTCGCCGGCCTTCCGGTCGTGATCGTGGGGAAGAAGGATTTCCCGCCGAACGACCTGAAGCAATTCGCAGCTTATGTCAAAGCCAACGCCGAGACGCTGAACATGGCGCATGCAGGCGTCGGCTCGATCACGCACTTCACGTGCCTGCTGCTCAACTCGATACTCGGCGTGAAGCCGACCTTGGTGCCCTTCAACGGTGCCGCGCCCGCGATCACCGCGCTGATCGCCGGCCAAGTCGATTACATGTGCAATGTCACCCCCGACGTCGTTCAGCACGTTCGCGCCGGCGCGTTCAAAGCCTATGCAATTGGAACCTCCAATCGCAATGCGGCACTGCCGGACGTGCCGACGTCGAAAGAGGCTGGGCTTGCCCAGTTCCAGGCGTCGGCCTGGAATGCCTTGTTTGCGCCCAAGGAGACACCCAAGCCGATCCTCGACAAGCTCAGCGGCGCGCTCGAGGTGGCAATCGATGACGAGACGACGCGCAAACGCCTGCTCGACCTGGGCAGTGAAATTCCGGACCAGACCCGGCGCGGTCAGCAGGCGCTTGCCGCGCTGCTAAAGGACGAGATCGCGCGTTGGACGCCGATCATCAAGGCGGCGGCGGTCAAGTCGGAGTGAATAGGCGCAAACGGAATTCGGTCTGCGCGTTAATGTGCACGCGTCCTAGCTTTGCGGGATGCGCTTTCGCACGCATCCCGCTATGCTGCGCAAGGAGGCTCGTATCATGGCCATTGTTCCCGACAAGTATCTCGACCTGCTGCAGCAGAAGAAGGCCTTTGCAAATATCGCCACGGTCAACCCGGACGGAACGCCTCAGGTCACGCCGGTCTGGTTCGACTACACCGATGGTCTCGTGCGGGTGAACACCGCGCGCGGCCGAGTCAAGGCGCGCAACCTGAAGAAAGGCGCCGCCGTGGCGCTGGCGATCGTCGATCCCGGCAATCCTTACCGCTACGTCCAGATCCGCGGCCGGGTGCGGCGCGTCACCGAGGACGGCGCCGCTTCGCACATCGATTCCCTCGCCAAGAAATATCTCGGGCAGGACAAGTACACCAATGCGCAGCCCGGCGAAGTGCGTCTGATGTGCGAGATCGAACCGACATCCGCATCCGGAATGGGCTGAGCGCCGCTATTCCGGCTTGATCTTGCCCTCGACGATGACTTTCTTCCACTTGTCGAATTCCGAGCGGGTGAAGGCTGCAGCCTCCTCGGGCGTGGTGCCGCGTGGTGTGACGCCGATCTTGGCGAAGGCCGACTTGAGCTCGGGACGTTCGAGCGCCTTGTTGATCTCGCGATTAAGCTTCGCCAGCACCTCGGGCGTAAGCCCGGCGGGAGCGTAAATCCCGATCCAAAGGTCGACATCGAAGCCGGGCAGACCGGACTCCGCGACCGTGGGCACATCGGGATAAACCGAGCTGCGCAGCGAACCCGTCGTCGCAAGCGCTCGCACCCGGTTCGTGAACGGCACCGCGCCGGCGATGCTGGAGAATGCGAGCTGCACCTTGCCGCTCATGACGTCCGGATAGGCCGCGCCAATGCCGCGGTAAGGCACGTGCGTCATTTCGATGCCGGCGCGCAGCTTGATCATTTCACCGGCGAGATGCGGCGCGGTTCCGACACCGGCCGATGCGAAATTGAGTTTGCCGGGATTGGCTTTGGCATACGCGATCAGTTCGGCGAACGTGTTTACCGGCAAGGTCAACGACGAAACGATCACCGCCGGCGAGGAGCCGATGATGGAAACCGGCTGCAGCGCCTTCAGATCGTAGGGAGCATCCGTTTGCAGCGTCGGATTGGTGACGAGGGCCGGGTCCGTCAGCAGCATCGTGTAGCCGTCCGGCGCCGCGCGCGCGACCACGTCGGCGCCGACCATGCCGCCCGCTCCCGGACGGTTTTCGGGCACGACGGACTGTCCCAGACCTTCGCTCAGCCGCAGTGCGAGGTGGCGGCCAGCGGTGTCGATGATGCCGCCTGGGACATAGGGCAACACGAAATGGATCGGCTTGCTCGGATAGGTTTGCGCCCGCGATACCGACGGCGCCAGCATCGTCGCGCACAGCAACATCGCCAATGCAAAGCGATACATGCTCAGTTCTCCTCCAGCTTGATTCCCAATCTCGCGACCAGTTCCTTGACCGCGGGAATTTCCGACGCAAGTCGCGCGGCGAGCTGTTCCGGCGTTCCGGCGACGATTTGATACCCAGCGCGGTGAGCTTGCTCGACCGCCTCGTG
>DASQXF010000378.1:0-9096 GCA_035639895.1 Xanthobacteraceae bacterium | reverse complement strand
TGAAACACGTGCGCCTTGACGGCGTGGTTGAGCGAGGTACCCGCCGCTTCGAACGCTGCCGCCAGCTGCTTGAGTATGTGGCGTGTCTGCTTCTTGATACTCGAGCCGTAGTAGGGGAAAGCTGGATCGATGCGGGCCTCGCTGGCGACACCGGTCTGATCGTCGCTGGCGATCCGGCCGCCTGCGAAGACCAGATTTCCGGCGCGTACCGCGGGCGTCTCAGGCGCGCGAGGCAAGGGGCCAGTCCGCATACGAGAAGCGCGACGTCGCTGAGGTCTGCTCCACCTCGGGATCATTTCGAAACTGAGCAATGGCCTGTTCGCTGTTAATGATGTTGGCCCGGTGGTACTGCTTCATGTACCGAAGCGCATATTCGTGCGCGTCCCGGTGCGGCGAGGATACACCGTCAGCTAACACATTGATCTCGTAGTTGAGGTAGAAGGCGTCGATGACGGTGTGCTGGACGCAAGCCTCGGTCCAGGCCCCGGTAAAGTAGAGCCGTTTGACATCGAGCTCGCGCAGCACGGCGTCCAGCCTAGTCGAATTGAAGGCGCTGTAGTGCTTCTTGCGGATCTGGAAGTCGCCGGGCTTCGGATCGAGCTCGTCCACGACTTCGGCATCGGGGGTGCCGATGATGCAGTGCGGCCCGTAGATCTTGAAGTGTTTGTCGATCGGCACTTCCTCCGGCAGGAAATTGTCTTTGATGAACACGATATTGACGCCCTCGGCGCGCCCGGCATCGATCACCCGCCGCACCGTTGCGAATAGTCGCTTGGAGTCGAGTGGATCGGGCAGCGTCGGATTGTTTTTGAAAAAACCTTTCAGCAGATCGATGATCACGATGGCGCTGCGCTTGCTCACGGGAAGCCTCCGCGTTGTGTGGCGCAGGCATGGTAGATCCTGCCCAAGCATGCAGCAATTGCATTGGTCCTATTAATGCGATACGCAAAGCGAATATCTTCCAGCGAGCGCGACCGACATGGCATTCGATATCCGCAAGATCGAATATTTTCTCGCCGTCATCGAGCAAGGCAATATCAGCAGCGCGGCCGAGGCGTTACGCGTCTCGCAACCGACCTTGAGCAGGCAGATCCATGCACTCGAGCGGCAGTTCAACACGCCGCTGTTCATTCGGCATGGACGCGGCGTGTTGCCCACGGAGGCCGGCAAGCGGTTGCAGGAAGGGTTGCGCGGCCTCGAGCACCATTTGCGGACGCTGCGGGACGACGTCGCGGCGGCGGCGCGCGATCCGAGTGGTGAGGTCGCGCTCGGAATTCCGCCGTCGCCGCGAATGTTACTGGCGGGTCCGATCGTCAGCGCCTTCTGCGAGGCCTATCCGCAGGTCGCGATCCGGATCATCGAGCAGACCAGCAGCGATATCCGCGATCTCGTTGCCAGGGGTGAGGTCGATCTTGCGGTGATCAATTCCGACGAGCCAATGCAGGGGCTTGTCTGCGATCGCCTCGCAACCGAACCGATGCTGTTGATCGGCCCGCGACACGCCAAGCTGTCGCTCGATGCCGCAACTCCGCTCAAGAGGTTGGCGGAGCTTCCGCTCATCCTTACCACCAAGCCGAACAGCCTGCGCAGGATCGTCGAGTCGGAGTTGAACCGGCGGGGTCTGCGGCCGCGCATACGCGTGGAGGCGAATACGCTGCCCTTGATGACGGACCTGGTGACGCTGGGGCTTGGCTTTACGGTATTGCCGTCGTGCGGCGTGATGTCGCTGGTCAAGGCAGGACGCTTCTCGGCGAGTCCTTTGCCCGGCTTACGACTTACCTGGACGATTGCGCGGCCCGCGAATCGCAATCCGAGCGTCGCTGCGCGCTTGCTGCTGGACACCGTTTTTCGCACCGTTCGCAGCATGGTGGACATGGGTGCGTGGCCGTTGGCGGAGCTTGAGCGGGATTGCAAAGATGCCGTGCGCCGAGCAGCGGCCAACAAGATGAGAGCGCCGGCAGACATGTTAACCGCGAAGCGTCCCGGCGAGGGAGCAAGAGCAGGGATGGAATAAGATTCGCGCAGTGCGAAGGCGGTCACTTTGCTCGCGCCCCCCGCTTCCCGCTCTCGCGGGAGGTTCACAGCTTGCGAGGCACGGTTTGGTAGTGTCGGCGATCGACCGGACGGTGCAGTGGATAGAGGATCTCATGGGCAAGATACTGGCCACGGTGGTCGCCCTGATCGCAACTGCGATGGCCCATCCCGCTCCCGCCGAGACGTTGAAAGTCGCGGTGGCGCAGCGCGGTTTCTGGAACAGCACCTTTATCGATGTCGGGCTCAAGCAGGGCTACTTCAAGGAAGTCGGGCTCGACATCGACATTCTCTATACCGAAGGCGGCGCCTCCACGCTCACGCCGGTGATCGCCGGCAGCATCGATATCGCGATGACCAACGGCATCCTCGGCGTGGTCGCCGCCTATGCCAAGGGCATGCCGGTCAAGATGATCAGCGCGGAAGCGACCGGCGCCGCCGAGGCGTTCTGGTATGCGCGGCCGGAGAGCGGCATCAGGCGGCTTGCCGACACCAACGGCAAGACGGTCGCGTATTCCTCGCCCGGGTCCTCGACCAACCTCATTCTGCTGCAGCTCGTGAACCAGGCGAAGGTCGCGCCCAAGCTCGTCGCCACCGGCGGCGCGCCCGCGACGCTCACTCAGGTCATGTCCGGGCAGATCGACGTCGGCTGGTCGGTGCCCCCGTTCGTGCTGCAGCAACTCGCGGACGGCAAACTCGTCATCATCGCACGCGGCAGCGACGTTGCGGCGCTGGCGCAGCAGACGATCCGCGTCAATGTCGCCAACGCCAATGCGCTCAAGGAGCGGCGCGATGCCTTCGTGCGCTTCATCAGGGCCTTGAGCCGCGCGATTGACTG
This sequence comes from Xanthobacteraceae bacterium, assembly GCA_035639895.1. Lineage (GTDB taxonomy): Bacteria > Pseudomonadota > Alphaproteobacteria > Rhizobiales > Xanthobacteraceae > VAZQ01. Next base: position 6,227 of record DASQXF010000378.1, on the reverse strand, counting down.
GGCCTATTCCGATCCTGGCGCGATCGACCATTACGCCGAGATCGCCAAAGTCCCGCGCGCTTTGGCGCAGCAGACGCGCGACGAATTCTTTCCGAAAGAGGCGCTGCAGCTTGCCGAAGTGAAAGGGCTCGATGTGACGCTGAAACAGGCGCTCGAGTTCAAATACATCACCTCGCCGATGACGCTGGCGGAGGCGCAGGGCATGTTGGATATCCTCTATAAGCCGGATGCAAAGTAGCGGGCCTCGCATGATGCGCGCGCTCATCGTCGCGGTCGCTGTTGCACTGTCACCCAGCGTCGCGCCGGCCGCGGAATGGCCGAGCAAAGCGGTGCGAGTGGTGGTGCCGTTCGCGGCCGGCGGCGCGGCCGATACGATCGGCCGGCTCTATACCGATGCGCTCACTGCCGCCTTCGGCAAGCAGTTCTACATCGAGAACCGGGTCGGCGGCGGCGGGCTGGTCGGCACCGAGGCGGTTGCACGGGCGGAGCCGGACGGCCTCACGCTGATGGTTTCCGGCATCCCGACGCACGTGCTCGGGCCGGCGATGAACAAGAACGTCGGCTTCGATCCGATGCGCGACTTCACCCACATCGCCTATTTCGGCGGCACGCCCAACGTGCTCGTTGCGCATCCCTCGCTCGGCGTGACGTCGTATCGGGATTTTCTGGCGCTGGCGCGCGACGCGGGCGGCATCGAATACGTCTCGGCCGGCTTCGGCACGATGGGTAATTGGATCGCGGAATTTCTCGCGGCCAAGGAAAAGATCAAGCTCGTGCACGTCGCTTATAAAGGCGGCGGGCAGGCGGTGCTCGATCTCGTTGCCGGTCACGTCAAGCTGGGCATGCTCACGTGGACGACCGTGGCCGAGCACGTCCGCGCGGGCAGGCTCATTGCTCTTGCCACCACCTCCGGGCAGCGGCTGGTCTACCGTGCGGATGTGCCGACGTTGCGCGAGCTCGGGCATGTCGAGTTCGTCGCCACCACCTGGTATTCGCTCTCGGGACCGGCCGGCCTTGCTCCCGCGATCGTCGAGAGCGCCAACCGCGAGGTGGTCAACTCATTGGAGAGCCCGCGGCTCAAGCGTCACATCGAGCAGGATGCGATCGAAACCAAAGCCATGACCCCGGCCGAGGTCACCGGCTTCATGCAGAGCGAGATCGAGCGCTGGACGCCGATCATCACGCGGTTGCTGGGCGCAAAGTAACACAGGGGTCGGCTAATGCCGCCTTGCCTGCACGATGTAGCCGAGGATGGTTTGTTCGCCCAGCTGCTTGCATGCCTCCAAGCGATGCAACCCTTCCACCAGCACGAAGCGGTCGCCGTCCTGGCGCACCAGGATCGGGGCCTGTTGGCCGACCTGCAGGATGCTCTCGGCGATCTCCTGCACCTTCCTGGGATCGAGCGTCGCGCGCCGCTTCACCGGCACGTAAATGTCGGCGATAGCGAAGGTCTCGCGTTTCATCATGACGCGATCACCGTGTCGTGCCTCCCGCCTACTGCAGCTGATCTTTCACCTTGTCGATTCCCGCCATCACACAGGGCTCGTCCACGCCGGGCGAGCCGGAGAGACCCACCCCGCCGATCACGTCGTTGCCGACCTTGATCGGCACGCCGCCGCCGATGGCGATCACGTTCGGCAGCGTGGTTTGCTCGCGCCGCACCGGCCGCGTCGCCATCTCCTTGATGAAGTCCTCGGTGGTCATCTTGAAGGTCATGGCGGTGTAGGCCTTGCGGCGCGCGTTCTCCATCGTGTGCGCGCTGGCATTATCGCCGCGCAGCGCAACCACGGTATTGCCGCCGCGATCGACCACGACGACGGAGGTGGCGTAGCCGCGGGCCTTGCAGTCGTCCAGCGCCGCTTGCGCAATCGTCAGCGCGATCGGGTAACTGAGCTCCTTGCGCTGGAGCAGCTGCGCGCCGGCAGGCAACGCGGCGGAGCAGGCAAGGACGATGAGCGCGAGGCGGGTTGCGGTCATGGATCGATCCTCCTGGATACGCAGCGGGAAGACTATTCCACTCTACAAAAGAAATCGCCCGGCGCTGATGGTGCAGCGCCGGGCGAATGTTTCTCGCGATTTGCTCAGTGCGCCAGCGGATCGGGCCGCACCTGAATCTGAACCGCGCGCGGCTTTGAGCCCTTGCCGCCTTCCTTCAGCCACGGCGTGCGGTCGCCGTTGGTGCTCCACAACCCGCGGCCCTTCCAGCCGGCGTTCGGATCATCGATGCGCCCGTCCAAGCCTTTGGCAAAGAAGCCGAGCGGATACGGAATGCGCAGCATGACCATCTGGCCGTCCTTGAGCGCAGCAAAGCCGTCATTGAGGTTGGCAGTCGAGATCGGAACGTTCTCGCCGAGCCCGACGGTGTTATGCTGGTCCACCCAGGTGTAGTAGCTCGCCTCGGCGCTGCCGTTCTCGAAGCCCTCGAAGGCCGGCCCCGGATACTTGTAGTAGGTGAAGCCTTCGGGGCAGTGGTTGCCGGTCGCATTGGACCCGTTGAGCGGACCCTTGCATTTGCGCCGATCGAAGCCGATGAGCGTGCCGTTCGAGCCAGATCCCCAAAGCACCCCGTTCTTGTCGATGTCGCCGCCGCGCACGCCAATGCCTTCCTTGGGGATGGCGTAGAACTCGCTGAGTTTGGTCTTCGGATCGAAGCGCAGGAATCCCGGCGTGCCGGCGAATACGTTGAGGGTGTACCAGACGGAGCCGTCGGTCGGGTGCGGCATCACGGCGTAGGGACCCGAGCCGGCGATCCGCTTGTCCTTGCCGGCGTCGACCGGCTGGTCCGGTTCGGTCCATTCGTCGACCTTGCCGTTGCCGTTGGTGTCGAGCACGAACGGCGCCCAGCCCTGTGCCTTGGCAGCGTCGCCGGTCTCGTCCCAGACATTGGTATTGACCCAGCCGGCGACCGGGCCGGTACCGGACAGCCACAGCGTGTTGTCGGCATCGTAGCCGAACTGCGGATGGTGGGTCCCGAAGCAGGTGTCGATCAAGCTGTACTTCATCGTCTTGGGATCCAGCATCGACACTTGGCGGCCCGAGCGGTCGAGTGGGAACACCTTGGCCGAGGGATGATCCGAGCCCTTCTTGCAGAAGGCTGGATTTTCGATCCCGCGCACGGCCGCGGCAAACCACACCCGGCCGCTCTTGTCGAACATGCCGTTGTGGTTGTTGGCGCGCTGGCTCCAGATTTTCTCATCGCCCCAATAGGCCGACGGCTGCGTCGGCTTTGCGACCGCGGAGGCATGGAAGGGAGGACCGAACGATTCAGGTGTGTTTGGATCCGCGACCGTCATCTTGAAGAACGTGACCTTATGCGTCTTCGGATCGAGGATCGGTATCTCGTCGCTCGAGTACTCGGGCGAACCGTACAGCGGACCGTAGGAATTGACGGTCGGATGGCGCCGGTCCGAGGAGATTAGGTCGTGGGTAAACTGCTTCTCCGTACCCCATTCCCACGACGTGACGACGACGTTGCGCTCGACGCCCTGCGGCCGTTGCGGCTTGCTCTTTGGCAACTCGCCCTGGGCGATGCGGTCGGTCCATTCGCCGAAATATTGGAACGGCACGCCGCCGAGCTGGCCGGCAAGCCGGTTCACCATGAACTCGCCCGTTTGGCCGGACGCAACGCGGCGCATCCATGCCTCCGCGCCGGTCTTGAACTCGCCGAACTGCGCCGGGATGGTGCGCGTCGATTCCTGCCCCAGCTGATGGCAGCCGATGCAGTCGACGTTGCCCATGCGCTGACGCCAAGTGTCGCGCGTAATGTTTTTCGGAATCTCGGTCGAGCCGCCGAAATCCTTCTCCGGCGGAATTTTCAACATCGCGTACCAGTAGATCGCCGGATAATACTGCGCCGCCTCCCGCTCGCTGGGCGCCGCCACCGCCCTCAGATTGAGCTGCTGGCCCGGCTTGGCGCGCACCTTCGGCGAGTCCACCAAGCCATAGCCGCGCACCCAGACCTGGTAGTTTGCAGTCGGCAGGTCCGGGATGACGTAACGGCCCTGATCGTCCGTAACGACGCTCTTGGCATACTTGGTCGGCAGCTCGGTCGTCTCCGCGATCACCCAGACGCCGGCCTCCGGCCCGTTCGCGCCAGTGACTTGGCCGCCGATGTCGTCTTTGTCGATCGCCACGGCGGTCTGGGCGCGCAGTTGCGCCGGCGCGGCCGAAACAAACGAGGCGATGCCGATCGCGGCTACAGTCAAATAAAGCCTGCCTTTGACTCCCATGGTGCGCTCCTCGTGCATTTTTCTATCGCGCTCGTGGCCTATGCGCGGCTGGGCCAGCGGGTGCGCTGGGCATGGATTGTGCACAGTCCCTGTCGCCTCGCAATAAGCCTCATCGCCGCTCGCCCAACAGGCGGAACGGGAACGGCCCCCCAGCGTTGGCTGCAGATGAAGGGGGTCGTTGCGGCGCAGACCCGCAGAAATAATGCAAGAGGTCGCCCTCCATGAGGAGCAAATTTCTATCGATCGCCGCGGCGACCGCCGTCTTGATCGGCATGAGCGCGCTCGGCCACGCGCAAAGTTCAGGCCAGCGTCTGCCGCACAGTACACCCGGCCAGAAGATGCAGGACCGCGGCTCGGTGCCCGGCCAGCCCGGAGCATCCCGCTACACACCCGGCCATCGGATGCAGCAGAAGGGCAGCAGAGCCGGCGAGCCCGGCGCCTCCGGCTACGCGCCCGGGCACGAGGAGCCGAGCACGACGGGCCGAGGCAGCATGGGCGGTCGCGACCCGGAGCGCGGTCGCGGTGACGAGCGCTGAGTCACATCTGAAGAAAGGGACGCGATCCCTTTCCTTGTGCGGCTGGCGCGAGCGCTCGGCGTGCCCCATATGAATCTGCGCTTGATGGAGACTCCCCTTGTCCAAGCCGCTCATCGTATCGATTCCGCACCGCCTCGGCCGCGAGGAGGCGGCACGCCGCATTAAGTCCGGGCTCACCGCCGCGCGAACCAACTATTCCGCGTTGCTGACCATCAATGAGGAGACCTGGAGCGGCGATCGGCTCGCCTTCAACCTCAGCGCGCTCGGTCAGAGTGCCGTCGGCGTGATCGACGTTGCCGACGACCACGTGCGCCTCGAAGTCCAGCTGCCGTGGCTACTCGCCGTCATCGCGGAGAAGCTCACGCCCGCGATCCGCAAGGAAGGCACGCTGATGCTGGAGAAGAAGTAACTCCGCCGCTGCGGGGCGCGCTCTCCGAACTGGCGAACCAAGTATCCACAATCCGCGCATTCCCGCGCCGGGCGGCATCCAGGGGCCAAGGACTAGGTCTGCGCTTTTGCCCACGAAGGGGAGCGGGATCGGGATGAAAGCCTCTCGTCCGGTGTTAAATCTGCTAACGTCGCGGTCGGAGTGCCGCGGCCGAGGAGGCAGTCATGCACACGATCCCGTTCGTTTTGATGACGTTCGTTGCTTTGTCCCTATCCGCATCCCCGTCCACGGCTGCCCCGCGCACTGGCGCGAACGGCAGTTGGTGCGCGAATTATGGCACCGGGCATAGCGGGATCGACTGCAGCTTCAACTCGATGGACCAATGCCGCGCGACCGTGTCGGGTATCTACGGGTTCTGCACGCCAAATCCGTACCCTGGCACGGGTTACGGCAGGGGCGGGACCTGGAACCTGACGCCGGCTGGGCGAGCGCGCGGTTACCGGGCAGAGCGCTAAATCCCCTCAGCGGGGCCGCATGGCTTAAAGCCCAGCGCATTCGCCGCGCTTTGTGCGACCGCGCATTTTGCCGACGCCCCATCTCGGCTACGCTGGCCGATACGTCCTGCCATAGCGCATCCTTATTGTGACCAAGCCCTCGACTTCGCACAGCGGTCCGGCCCAGATCGGCCCGGCGCTACTCGGCGCCTCCTCGTTCGCCTGCGCCGACGTGCTGATCAAGGTCGTGCTCATCGAGGGCGCCGACGTGCTCACGATGTCCGCCATTCGCGCGGTGCTGGGCGTCGCGATGCTATCCGCCTGGCTCAAGTTCGTGCCGCCGCGCGGGGGCTTCGACCCGCGCGCGACGTGGATCTCGCTCGGATTGGGCGTGCTGTTCGCCGGCAACGTGTTTCTTCTATTCATGGCGATCGAGGCGGTCGAGGTGCCGATCGCGATCCTCACCTACTTCGTTTATCCACTTCTCACCGGGCTGGCGGCGGCGGCGAGCGGCCTCGAGCGCGTCACCTGGCGCGGCGCCGCGGCGGGGGTCGCAGCCTTCCTCGGCCTGGCGCTGATG
>DASQXF010000377.1:0-2477 GCA_035639895.1 Xanthobacteraceae bacterium | reverse complement strand
GAAAAAAGATGCTCCGACAACAACGCCGGCACCGAGTTTTTCGAGCGCGACGGTTGGTCCTGTGGTCTGTATTCTGGGAAATCCGAGGAAGAGCCGCCGTGAGCAATTTCGAGTTTTTTGCCGCCCAGATGGCGGACCCTTGGACGAGCTGGAGTTTAGGAACGTTCGGGGCGATCGCCGAGTTCGCGCGCGACGCGGATGAGCCGCTGACCTCATCGCGCAGGGACGCTGTCCTGGCTGCGGTCACCGGTCGCGGAGGTATTCGCATCGAGCCGCCCGATGGGGTGCGGCTCTTCGCCTCCGAGAGTATCACGCACGACAGTTGGAACCATCGCATTGCCTTGTGCCTGCCAAAGCCCCAGTGCGCCAGGAACCGACGAACCGCGCTCACCGAGCTAGGACCGGACAAGGAGGCGCTGCGTGAACAGGATCGCGAGGCCACGCTGTTCGATCTCGGCCTTGGCGCCTTGCAAGTCGATGTCTGCGTTCGTGTAGCCGACGCCCATGTGGCAGCAGAACTGCGCTCACATGCCGGACGAGCTCTGTTCGACCCGAGCAATCCGGCGATAGGCGTGATCCTCGCCGCAAACCCGCATCGCATATTCATGAGCCGCCTGGGGCGGATCGAGGTGTATCAGCCGATCCCGCCCGCCGACGGCAAGAGTCCGACGGGACCCCACACGCACATCCTTCCGGAGCTGCTCCATCACCGGCGGACACACGCAGCCACGGAGTTGGTGCCGGAGGGCTGGATTCCGTGCGGGCATCTCTATCCCGCGCATCCTGCAAAGGACGCGTTGGGGCGTCCGCGCCCATTCGACCTGGCCCGTCACCTTGCGTTTCAGAAGATGCTGCGGGATTTCGGGGATCCGAGATTCCATGCCCTCAAACAGCAGGTGATTGCGGCAGTCGCCGCGGGAGATGATCCATCGGTCATCGCAATCAGGGGCGATCGCATGGCACGCACGAGCATCCGCGTGGCGCTGCGGCAGCTCAAGGCCGCCGGCGAGATGTCGCCGTCACTCATGACGTGGCTCTCGGCCCACGAACGTCCTGATCAAATCGAGATGGAAGAACAAACCCTTGAGGAGGATTGATCGCGCTCTCCGCGCCGTGGGACTGCCGGAACTGATTGCTTATTACTATAATCCTGTCGATGCTTTTCATCGAACTGGCGATCGTCGCCGCGCTGATCCTCCTCAACGGCCTGCTTGCGCTGGCCGAGCTCGCTATCGTCTCCTCCCGCCGCGCTCGATTGCAGGCGCTCGTCGATCGCCAGGTCATTGGCTCGCGCCGGGCGCTTGCATTGGCAACCGATCCCGGCCGCTTTCTTTCGACGGTGCAGATCGGCATTACCCTGGTCGGCGTCTTATCCGGCGCGTTTTCCGGCGCCACGCTTGGGCTGCATTTGGCCGACTGGTTCGTCGACTTGGGCCTGCGCTCGAGTGTCGCCGAGGCGCTCGGCGTCGGCCTTGTGGTTGCCGTCATTACTTACTTTTCTTTGGTGATCGGCGAGCTCGTGCCCAAGCAAATTGCGTTGCGCGATCCGGAAAAGATCGCCGTCCGGGTGGCGCCGGCCATGACGGCGCTCGCAACCAGTGCTTCTCCCATCGTCTCTTTCCTGGATGTTTCCGGACGCGCAGTTCTAAGCGCCCTCGGATACAGGGCTCGGCCCGAGCACCGGGTCACCGATGAAGAGATCCGAAGCTTGATGGCGGAAGCCGAAACCGCCGGTGTCATCGAACCGGGCGAGCGCGCGATGATCGCGCGCGTCATGCGCTTGGGCGATCTCCCCGTTCGAGCGATCATGACGCCGCGCCGCGAGGTCGACATGATCGATCTCACCGCCGATCCAGACGACATCCGCCGGACAATCGTGGAGAGTGTTCATTCGCGACTGCCCGCCCATGCCGGCACGCTGGAAGAGATGCTCGGAGTCGTTCAGGCGAAGGATTTGCTCGACGCATATCTGCGCGGCGAGCGTCCGGACATACGGGCGCAACTGCGACCGGCTCCCAACGTTCCGGATACCGCCGACGCGCTCGACGTGTTGGATGTCATCAAGCGGTCGCCGGTCCACATCGCCCTCGTTCACGACGAGTACGGCCAGTTCGAGGGAGTGGTCACGAACGCGGACATCCTCGAAGCGATTGCCGGTGCTTTCCGAACCGATGAAGGTCCGGTCGAGCCCGACGCGCTGCGGCGCGAGGATGGATCGTGGTTGATCTCGGGCAGCATGCCGGCGGACGAAATGGCCGACCGTTTGTCCATCGTCCTCCCGGCGGACCGCAGCTACCATACGGCCGCCGGATTTGTGCTCATGCAACTCGGCCATTTGCCGGCGACCGGCGAAAGTATTGACAGCCAGGGTTGGCGTTTCGAGGTCGTCGATCTCGACGGCCGCCGCATCGACAAAATACTGGCCAGCCGCATTGCCGCGGGGCGACGGCGGGCAGCGATGTAGCCGAATTCGAACT
>DASQXF010000376.1:0-2573 GCA_035639895.1 Xanthobacteraceae bacterium | reverse complement strand
GCCACGGTCTTGGGTGGAATCGGGCGATGGCTCTTTATCCGGTCGCGATAGGCGCGCACGACGTCGAGCGGATGCTTGGGGACCGGCAACCCGAGCGCGATCGCGAGCCGCTTCGATGAATTGGTGGCCCCGGAGAGCAGCCGCATGCCCTTGGGGTAGCCCGGCACGTCCTCGAACAGGATTGCCTGCGGCTCCGGCCGGGCATGGTTCACGATTTCGGCCAGGGTGCCCATTTCGAGCTTCCAGTCGGCGCCCTTGATGCGCACAACTTCGTTTGCCCCTTCCGCCCGCGCGATGAATTCGCGCAGGTCGCAGTGCGGCCGATCGTAGGCATTGAAGCTTTGGGCCTGCCGGCCTTGTGCCTTTTCCAGCACGGCGTTTCCTTTCGACCGGTCTTTGGCAGTGTTTTGCCACGCGCAGTGAGACTTGTCATGCCTGCACTAGCTGTCGCTAGCAGTCCTGCGGTGTCGAATTCAAGACTTTCGGGTGCCGCTTGGAGCGGCGTGCGATTCATCCCTGGCAAATAGCCGTATCTGGCCGACCAGTGCTTCGCCTGCGCGATGATTCCGTGTACTTGCGAGCTCGTTCGAAGGGCGTGCTTTTGACCCTGCTCGATCGCCCATGCGATAACGCCAAGCCAAGGCATAGGTCTACTGCGCTGCGAGGAACAGGTTTAATGGCCGACGATCAGAAGCGCAGCCACACGCTCGCCGACCATCTGTTTGGCCGGGACGCCGTCCATGAGCATGACGGCGACGCCGATCACGACCATGATCATTTCGAGCCCGATGCCGACGAGCGGCTGGAAGACAATCCGATCTGGATCCAGGACCACGTGACGCTGGTGACGGTCGGCATGGACATCGGCTCCTCCGGGACGCAGGTCATTTTCTCGCGCATCAATCTGCGCCGCTACGGCGAGGATCTCACCAGCCGGTATTACGTCGTCTCGCGCGAGACCTTGTTCCAGTCGCCGGTGGCGTTAACCCCGTACGCGAGCGACGAGCGCATCGACGACGCAGCGCTCGGCGCCATTATCGATGACGCTTATAAAGCGGCGGGCGTGCAACCCGGGGACATCGACACCGGCGTGGTCATCCTGACCGGTGAGGCGTTGCGCCGCGAGAACGCCGCGGCGATTGCCGCGCTGCTTGCGGAGCAGCGTGGCGATTTCGTCACCGCGGCGGCCGGACACCACATGGAATCGATGCTCGCGGCCTATGGCTCCGGCGCCTCGAAGCTGTCGTATGAGGAGGATAAGCGCGTCCTCAACATCGACATCGGCGGCGGTACCACCAAGCTCGGCATTGTCGAGAAGGGCGACGTGATCGCGACGGCGGCGCTGCACATCGGCGGCCGGCTGCAGGTCATGGAGGAGAGCGGCCGCATCGTCCGGCTCGATCCGGCGGGAAAGTTCCATGCCCGCCAAGCCGGCTTTTCCTGGTCGCGCGGGGATGTGGTCTCGAACGCGCAACTCGATAACGTCGCGACCAGCATGGCGGATTTGTTGATGGCGGCGCTCACACGGCGTCCGCTGCCGCACGCGGTCGAACATCTCTATTTGACCGATCCGATCGGCGAGCTTGGCCGCGTCGACGGCGTGATGTTTTCCGGCGGCGTCGGTGAATACGTCTACGGCCGCGAGCAGCGCGACTTCGGCGACATGGGACGCCGGCTCGGTCGCGCGATCCGGGCACGGATCGATGCCGGCGCGCTGCCATGGCCGCTGCTGGCGCCCGGCGAGTGCATTCGCGCCACCGCGCTCGGGGCTTCGGAGTACAGCGTGCAGCTCAGCGGCAATACCAGCTATATCTCGAACCCGGGCGAGCTTCTGCCGCGGCGCAACCTGCAGGTTCTGCAACCGCCATACCTCTGCGAAGAGGTCATCGAGGCGGATGAGCTCGCCCAGTCCATCCGCAAGCATTTCACCGCCTTCGATCTCATCGAAGGCGAAGGCGAAGTGGCGCTTGCGCTGCGCTGGCAGGGTGCGCCGTCCTATGAGCGGATCCTGGCCTTCGCCGAGGGCATCCGCCACGGGCTGGCCAGGACGATCGAGCGCAGGAAGCCGCTCTACCTCATGCTCGACGGCGACGTGGCGCAAACACTGGGTGCCATCCTGCGCGAAGAGCTGCTGGTCGAGAGCGAGATTCTGGCGATCGATGGCTTGGTGCTGCGCGATTTCGATTATATCGATCTCGGACGCATCCGCATGCCTTCATATACCGTGCCCGTCACCATCAAATCGCTCTTGTTCAGCGAGGATCCGCGCCGCGGCCGCCCGCCCCAGCGCATTCATCATCACGAGCATGCTCATGAGCATGAGCACGGTCACGATCATGGGCATCACCATCATCACGACCATGATTAGCGTTGAGCTGGATCTCGTGTGCTGGAGGCGCCACGGTCTCGGTGCGCTCCCTCTCCCCGTTCGGGGCAGGGGAATCGCATATGGGTTTGAGGACTGTATTGCATTGTTCTGCAAGATGGATTCTGAGGACGACTCCCAAATCGCGGAGGGAGTCGGATGGGCAAATTCAGAAGGTTTTTTCGAAGAGTGCAGGATCCGCGTGCAG
>DASQXF010000375.1:0-3766 GCA_035639895.1 Xanthobacteraceae bacterium | reverse complement strand
GCGTCCGATGCCGGTCTCGCCGACGAACATGTGGTGCGCTTCCTCGGTCAGCATGAAGCGGCAGGTGCGCGAGAGCGGGTCGAAGCCCGACTGCGCAAGGCTTTCGAGCTGCATCTTGCCGTCGCGATCGGTAAAGAAGGTGAACATGTGAAAGGAGAGCCAGTCCGGCGTCGCCTCGTTGAAGGCGCCGAGCATGCGCGGCTTGTCGGCGTCGCCGGAGCGCCGCTGCAGCAGCTGCTCGGCCTCCTCCCGGCCGTCGCGACCGAAGTATTTCTGCAGGAGGTAGACCATGGCCCACAGGTGCCGGCCTTCCTCGACGTTCACCTGAAAGACGTTGCGCATGTCGTAGAGCGAAGGTGCGGTCTTGCCGAGATGGCGCTGCTGCTCGACGGATGCCGGCTCGGTGTCGCCCTGGATGACGATGAGGCGGCGCAGCATGGCGCGATATTCGCCCGGCACCTCCTGCCAGGCAGGTTCCCCGCAATGGCGACCGAAAGGAACCTTGCGGCCCTCTTCCTGCGGCGCCAGCAGAATGCCCCAGCGGTACTCAGGCATCTTCACGTAATCGAATTTGGCCCAGCCTCTGGGATCGACCGAGACGGCGGTGCGCAGATACACGAGCGCCTGCTGAAAGCCGTCCGGCCCCCTCTGCAGCCACCAATCGATGTACCCGGGATGCCAGCGCTCGAGCGCGCGCAGCACTTGCCGATCCTCGGTGAGATCGACGTTGTTCGGGATGCGGGTCGAGTAATCGACGTTGACGATATCGCTCATCACTGCCTCCTCAAACTCGTCGGGTATCGAATGCGGGTTTTTGTCCGGTGCCGTAGCGCTTGAGTGCGCCCTCCTCGCCGACGGCATTGGAGCGCTGGAAAATCCAGTTCTGCCAGGCGGAGAGGCGGGCGAAGATTTTCGATTCCATGGTCTCGGGGCCGCCGAAGCGCAAATTCGCTTCGAGCCCGGTGAGCGCGTCGGCAGAAAAGCTCGCGCGTTCCTCCAGGAAGACGCGGATCTCGTCATCCCAATCGATGTCGTCGAGCGCGAAGGTGACGAGACCAAGCCTCTCCGCTGCTTCGGCATCGAGGGTCTCGGGGATTGCGCGCCTGGCATTCTCGAGCGCACCGGGATCGGCGAGGAAGCGGCTCGCGAGCCGCGAAATTCCGTTCGACATCGGGTAAGCGCCGAAATTGACCTCAGCGAGCACAAGCGTCGCGGGCGGCTTGTTGTCGCGCCCCCTCCCTAACCCTTCCCCGCTTGCGGGGGAGGGAAGGGAGGGGGCCAGCATGTAGGAGCGGTCGCTCGCGAACACGAGCTCAGCGAGCGTGCCGGCGAAGCACGAACCCGGCTCGACCAAAGCGACGAGAGAGCGCGAGGTGAGATCGATGCGCTTGAGCACGCGCTTCCAAAAAGCTCTGATCTCGCCTACGAGCCAGTGATCCTCGTTGGCATCGAGAAATTGCTCGTAGGCGAGCACTTGCGCCGGATCGCCCGAGGATTTGAACACGATTGCGGCGATGTCGAATTCGTTGGCACGAATGTCGAGAACGGCGTCGTCGAGCTCGCGCGCGAGGCTGAGCGGCCAGAACTCGACGCCCGCATCGACCATGGCCTCGGCGGAAGCGGGCGGCGGCGCGTCCGGCCCGCGCAAGGTGATGGTCGCGCGCCGGGATGGCCGTTCGAATTCGACCGATAGCGTGCTGTACTCGACCGCGTCCGCGGACCGCTCGCGCTTGAGCGGCGTGAGCGCGATCCCCTTCGCCGCGGCCGGCCGTTGCGACCTTGCCGCAAACTCCCGCGCGCGCTTCTCCACTGCCTCTTCGAGCTTGGAGGCGGGCACCACTTCATCGACGAGCCGCCAGTCCACGGCGCGCTTGCCCTTGATGCCCTCTTCGGTCGTGCAGAACACGTCGGCGCGATCCCGGCGCACCTTGCGTTTGTCGGTGACGCGCGTGAGGCCGCCGGTGCCGGGCAGCACAGCGAGTAGCGGCAGCTCCGGCAACGAGACGGTCGAGGCGCCGTCGTCGATCAGCATGATGTGGTCGGCTGCGAGCGCGAGCTCGTAGCCGCCGCCGGCGGCGGTGCCGTTGATGACGCAGATGGTGAACAGGCCCGAGCTTTCGCTCGCGTCCTCGATGCCGTTGCGCGTCTCGTTGGTGAACTTGCAGAAGTTGACCTTGTGCGCGTGCGTGGCGCCGGCGAGCATGCGAATGTTGGCGCCGGCGCAGAAAACCCGCGGCTTGCCCGAGCGCAGCAGGATGACCTTGACCTGCGGGTGCTCGAAGCGCAGCCGCTCGATGGCGTCGGCGAGCTCGATATCCACTCCGAGGTCGTAGGAATTGAGCTTGAGCTCATAACCCTCGAACAACGTCCCCTTCTCGTCGACATCCATCAGAAGAGTCGCGATTTCACCGTCCACGGTGAGCTTCCAATGGCGGTACTTCGACGGATCGGTCTGGAAATCGATCCGACCCTTGCCGTTATTCAATCTGCGTTCTGCGTCGGCCATGGATTTCCTCGCAAGCTTGGTTCAGCGGGCCGAAGATCTGCGGTTTCGGCGGCCCGCAGCGGCGGAACTCTGAACTGCTCGATTTTGCGCGGCCATATCGCCTTCGTGATGCTCGCGTAGCAGCCGATTGATGAACTCCGAAGTCGCATGCAAGGTTGCCTCGGCCGCCTCGCGGTGGGGCGCGTGCCGCGTGTTCGGCAACAGCGCGACCTCGACCGGGCAATAGCACTCCTGCTGCGCCATCTCGATCTGCCGCACGGTGCCATATTGGTCGTCTTCGCCCTGCACGATCAGGATCGGAACGCGGATATGGGCGAGCTCATCGCCCAGCTCCCATTTGCGGAATTCGGGATCGAGCCAGGGGCCGCACCAGGCGTTGAACGCGTTGTCGGGATCGGCATGCCAACGGGCAAGCTTGGCGCGCAGGGGTCCCGTTTCGAAAGCCGCCTTGGTGCGCGCGATTTCGGCGAGACCCATATCCTCGGTGAAGAAATGCGGCGCGATCAGCACGAGCCCGCGCACGCGGTGGTCCTGGATGCTGCCAGCGTAGATCGCGGCAATCGATGCGCCATCGCTGTGGCCGACGAGAAGGCCGCGGCGGAAAGCTATCGCGTCGAGCAGGCGAGGGAGCACATCCAGCGCCTCCTCGTGCATGAACGAGACCGGACGTGGCAGTTTCACCGGCGACGAGTTGCCGTATCCCGCGCGCGAATAGACAAATACCCCGGTGCCGGTCGCGGCGGCGAGCTCTTGGGGAAACGCACCCCAGCCTGTGACGCAGCCAAGCCCCTCATGCAGCAAGACAAGCGTCGGCGCCGCATCAGGGCGCGGCCCGATCATGCGGTACTCGAGCCGCATCCGGCCAAGCTCGAGAAAACCTTGATCGGCGAGGTTCATAGCCGCCTCTGCTGCGGTCGCGCACAGGCCGCGCCGCGAGTTCTCCCTCTCCCCGCTTGCAACCGAACTCGGGTGTACCCGAGTTCGGCACTATAAAGCGGCCGAAGTCGGATACATCCGACTTCGGCTGAGAGGGTCGGGGTGAGGGGGACTTTCCAAGCAGTCGGTTCGCGGAGAGCCCCCCTCACCCGCTCGCTGCGCTCGCGACCTCTCCCCGCAAGCGGCAGGGGAATCGCATATGGGTTTGAGGACTGTATTGCATTGTTCTGCAAGATGGATTCTGAGGACGACTCCCAAATCGCGGAGGGAGTCGGATGGGCAAATTCAGAAGGTTTTTTCGAAGAGTGCAGGATCCGCGTGCAG
>DASQXF010000374.1:0-5735 GCA_035639895.1 Xanthobacteraceae bacterium | reverse complement strand
CGCTCGAGCCATTCCTTGTAAGGATGGCTCTTGGCGAGCGTCGCCTTGAGCTCTTCGTCGGGGATCAGGCGGCCTTCGTCGAGATCGACGAGCAGCATCTTGCCCGGCTGCAGCCGCCACTTGGCGACGATGTCCTTTTCCGGAATGGGCAGTACGCCCATTTCCGAGGCCATGATGATGCGCTCGTCGCGGGTGACGAAATAACGCGCGGGACGCAGCCCGTTGCGGTCGAGGGTGGCGCCGATCTGGCGCCCGTTGGTGAAGGCGATCGCGGCCGGACCGTCCCACGGTTCCATCAGCGCGGCGTTGTATTCGTAGAACGCGCGCCGTTCCTCGTCCATGAGCGGATTTCCCGCCCACGCCTCGGGGATCATCATCATCACCGCGTGGGCGAGCGGATAGCCGCCCTGGACCAGGAATTCGAGCGCGTTGTCGAAGCAGGCGGTATCAGACTGGCCCTCGTAGGAGATCGGCCATAGCTTGTTGATGTCTTCGCCGAACAACTCGGAGGAGACCGACGCCTGGCGCGCCGCCATCCAATTGACGTTGCCGCGCAGTGTGTTGATCTCGCCGTTGTGCGCGATCATCCGATAGGGATAGGCGAGCGACCACGTCGGAAACGTGTTCGTGGAGAAACGCTGGTGCACGAGCGCGAGCGCGCTCTCGAAATCCTTGTCGTGAAGATCGGGATAGTAGGTGCAGAGCTGATCGGCCAGAAACATGCCCTTGTAGACGACCGTCCGGCAGGAGATGGACACCGGGTAATAGCCGGAAAGCCTGCGCTCTTTGCGCGTATAGATTGCGTTCGAGATCGACTTGCGCAGGATATAGAGGCGCCGCTCGAACTCAGTGTCGTTCTTGATCTTCTTGCCGCGGCCGATGAACACCTGCAGATGCACGGGCTCGGTCGGCTTTACCGATTCGCCGAGCGTGGAGTTGTCCGTGGGCACCTCGCGCCAGCCCAAGAGGGTCATGCCCTCGCGCTTGATCATCTGGGAATAGATGTCGCGGATCACCTGCCGCCAGTCCGGATCGCGCGGCATGAATAGCGCTCCGACCGCGTACTCGCCGGGCTTGGGCAAGCCAAATCCGAGCCGCTTTGCCGTCCTGGCGAAGAACTTGTGCGGGATCTGCACCAAAATGCCGGCGCCGTCGCCGGCGCGCGGATCGGCCCCTACCGCCCCCCGATGCTCGAGGTTGCAGAGGATGGCGAGCGCGTCCTCGACGAGTTTGTGCGATCTCCTGCCCTTGATGTCGGCAATGAAGCCGACACCGCAGGAGTCCTTCTCGAGCGCAGGATCGTAAAGGCCGCGCACTTGCGGCAAGTCCGCAGCCGCGCTCCCGCGATGCCCATGCTCGCGTTGCGCAGTCCCTGCGTCTGTTGCGCGCTTGCCTGCCGCGCCCATGTCGTCCTCGCGTCTCACCCCGGCGCAAACGCCCGGGACGCGTTTGCTTCTCGGCGCATCTTTCGCCTCCGCAACGCCGATCGGCGTCACGGCCTCAAGGGCACCGCTGGTCATTGGCGGCCTTTTCGCTATCGCGCTCGGCGGAGGCGCACGGCCGCTCGTGTTAGGCAGCCCCGCGAACGCGCGATGGCCCGCTTCTCACCGTCCGATGTCGGCCGTGTGACAAAACCGGCCTGAGAACATCGGCCCCAACTGGGACAGCAATACTGACCTACTTGACCTTGCCAAATTCTAAGCATGAAGGCAAGGGTTCGCCTATCGAGAAAATCGCTCTTTGCTCGAAAGTTTCCCCGCGCAGCGCAAAAATCGACAACAGACGTGCGGCCGCATCGTTCCCAGTCGTTATCGGGCGATTGCGGTTCGCCCTCGCCTCGCAGGCGAGCATGAGTGGTTGCCGGAAAGCGGAACGCGGACCGCTTTGCGCGGGCGGGTCCACACGCCGAGGATTGGGCATGAACTTCGCAAGCGACAACGCGGCCGGGGTCGCGCCGGAGATTCTCGCCGCCATCTCGCGGGCGAATGAGGGCGTTGTGCTCGCCTACGGGCGCGATGCCTGGACCACGCGCGTCGAGGAGCGGTTCGCCGAGCTTTTCGCGCGTGAGACCGCCGTTTTCCTGGTGCCTACTGGAACCGCAGCCAACGCGCTCGCACTCGCCCACCTGACTCCGCCTTGGGGGGCCGTGCTCTGCCATGCCGAGGCGCACATTGCGACGGATGAATGCGGCGCGCCTGAATTCTACGGGGGCGGGCTAAAGCTCGTCGGGCTTGCGGGCGAGGCCGGCAAGATCGCTCCCGCCACCTTGCAGCGCGCGCTTGATGGCGGACAATGGGGCGGCCCGCACCATGTCAGCCCGACGGTATTGTCGCTCTCGCAGGCAACCGAGGCCGGCACCATCTATCGGCCGGATGAGATCAGCGAACTTGCCGAGATTGCCCATGGGCACGGGATGTTGGTGCACATGGATGGCGCACGCATCGCCAACGCACTCGCGCGCCTGAATGTATCGCCGCCGCAGGCGACCTGGATGGCGGGCGTCGACGTGCTCTCGTTCGGAGCGACCAAGGGCGGTGCGCTGGCCGCGGAAGCCGTGCTGTTTTTCGATCGCGCGCGGGGCGCAAATATGCCGGAGCGGCGCAAGCGCGGCGGCCATCTCCTCTCCAAGCATCGCTTTCTTGCCGCCCAGATCGAGGCCTACCTCGCCGACGATCTGTGGCTCAAGCTTGCACGTCACGCCAATGCCATGGCCGATCGGCTTGCAGTGGGACTGGCCGCCGCGGGCTTCGTCCCGCTGTGGCCGGTGCAAGCGAACGAGGTGTTCGTCGCGTTACCGTCGCGCGCCGACGAACGGCTCAGGTCCGCGGGCGCAATCTACTATCCGTGGGTCACGGATTTCCTTCCCAAGGGCGTTGCACTCAAGGCCGACGAGAGGCTCGTGCGTCTGGTTGCCTCCTTCGCGACCAACGTTGATGAGGTGGACCGCTTTGTGGCGATCGCATCTGCGTCTTGATGCCATGCCGGCGCCAAAGGGACGCCCTATTCCCGGCTATGCTTGAGACCACGTGGACCGTTCGCTTTGCCAACGGTGGCTCGAACGGCGGTAACGGGATCGGGGATCGTGTCGTGAAACACCGAATTCTATTTTGCGCGAGCGTGGCTGCATTCGCGCTGCTCGCGGCGCAACCGGGGCTGGCACAGGTTGTTCCGCCGCCATACCCCGGCACCATGTACCCGGGCGACGGCGCATTGCCGCCCCATGAGATCATGACCATCGTGCGCTCGACTGGCCTCGAGCCGATCGGCCGCCCCGTTCGGCAGGGACCGGCCTATGCATTGCGCGCCGTCGATCCCGCCGGCGAAGAGGTCCGCGTGATCGTGAATGCGTATATGGGCCGCATCGTCAAAGTCGTGCCCTTGAGCGGACCTCGCTACGCCATGCCCCTGATGCGCCCGCCGTTCGGGCGGCCGCCACGGCCCATGGCGATGGTTCCCGATGGCGAGTTCGACGATTTCACGCCGGTCGGCCGCGGGGCGGGTGCCTTGCCGGCAGGCCCCGGAGCCAGCGCACCGCAGGATCCTGCGGCACAGGCCGGCGCGCCGCCGCTGCCGCGGCCACGGCCGAAAGTGGCTTCGAACGAGTCGACCCCGCCGTCGACGCCGGTAGCGGGACCTTACGACTACGAGTGATCCGCAAAATGAAAGCGCCCCGGAAATCCGGGGCGCTCCCTTCGATCGAACTGACGGCTTACGCAGCCTTGGCTTCGACCACCTTCGTCTGGCCATTGCCGATCGGGATCTGGCGCGGCTTCTTGGCCTCGGGAATCTCGCGCACGAGATCAACGTGCAGGAGTCCGTTCTCGAGGGTCGCGCCCTTCACCTGAACGTAGTCGGCAAGCTGGAAGACGCGCTCGAACGCACGAGCCGCGATGCCCTGATAGAGCACCTCGCCGTCGTTCTTCTCGTCCTTCGTCTGTTTCTCGCCTTTGATCGTCAGCTTGTTTTCTTTCGCTTCGATCGAAAGCTCGTTCTCGCCAAAGCCGGCCACAGCCACCGAGATGCGGTAGGCGTTCTCGCCGGTCCGCTCGATGTTGTAGGGCGGATAGCCCGGAGCGGCCTCGAAGCCGTCGAGCATGGAGAAGAGCCGGTCGAAACCGACGGTCGAACGATAGAGGGGAGCAAGATCGAAAGTTCGCATGGCATAACCTCGTTGTTGAGCGAAATGCGATTGATCCACCCAGAGGGCCGGACCGGTTGTTTTGCGCAGCCCAAAGGCCTGCGCGGCTCGGATATGGGGAGCGATCCCGGCCGGCGCAAGGGGATTAAGCTCTTGGGAGCACGCCAGATTTCCCTGAAGTTCCCGCCGGCTCGGCCGCTGCCCGGCCGCCCCTGGCCCCGCTCGCATTGAGCAGCGCGGGCACCCTGCTATAAGGCGTGCGCGCGAGCCTCCCGCCAGGTCATGACCCTCGTTTCCATTCCCGCCAACCCGGTGCCGGAGGGCGCCGTCGCCGGAACCTTCAAGACGCCCGATGGGGTGTCGCTGCGTTTTGCGCGCTGGGCCCCGCCGCCAGGACGCAAGGGCACCGTCTGCTTGTTTCCAGGGCGCTCGGAATTCATCGAGAAGTATTTCGAGACCGCGCGCGATTTGCGCGCCCGCGGCTTCGCGGTCGCGATCCTCGACTGGCGCGGACAAGGCCTGTCGGATCGGGCGCTGGGAAACCCGCGGAGAGGCTACGTGCGCAATTTCGCGCAGTACCAGATCGATCTCGAGACCTTCATCAACGAAATCGTCCTGCCGGACTGTCCGCCGCCCTTGTTCGCCCTCGGCCAGTCGATGGGCGCAACGATTCTGCTGCGCGCCGCCCATGCCGGACATCGCTGGTTCGATCGCATGGTGCTGCTCGCGCCGATGATCGCGCTGCCGGGACGTCGGTCATCCTTCAATCGCATCATCGTGAGAACGATGCGTTCGCTCGGACTCGGCTCCCTCTACGTTCCCGGCGGTAGCGCAACGGCGATCATGCAGCGTCCTTTCAAGGACAACCTGCTCACGTCCGACCCGGTACGCTATGCCCGCAATGTCGCGGTGCTCGAGGCGGAGCCGGAGCTGGCAGTTGGTTCGCCGACGGTCGCCTGGTGCGACGCCGCGTTTCGTGCGATGGCCGAGTTGTGGCATCCCAACTATGCGGGACGCATCCGGCAACCGATCCTGATCATCGCGGCGGGGATGGACGGCATCGTATCGACCGCCGCGATCGGCGAGTTTGCGGTGCGGCTGCGCTCGGGTTCCCATCTCATCGTGCCGGGCGCGCGCCACGAACTGTTGATGGAGCAGGACCGGTTCCGCATCCAGGCGTTGGCCGCGTTCGATGCTTTCATCCCGGGCACGCCGCTGTTCAAGTGACAGCGGTCAATGATTGCAACTTCGTCATGCCCGCGCTTGTCGCGAGCATCCACGTCTTTTTGCGGCCTCAAGAAAGACGTGGATGGCCGGGACGAGCCCGGCCATGACGCCGGTTCGTGGTTGGATGTGTCCCGATTAGATTGAATCGTTCTCTCATTCGTCATGCCCGCGCTTGTCGCGGGCATCCACGTCTTTTGTGGCCTCAATAAAGACGCGGATGACAAGCTTATCTGACCATTAGCGGCTGCTACTGAGCGCCTCCAGCGCCGCCGCGTGCACGCGCTTGTCGCCTGCCGCGATGATGCGTCCGCCCGCATGCGGGGCGCCGCCTTCCCAGGTGGTGATGACGCCGCCGGCGCCGGCAATGATC
>DASQXF010000373.1:0-7577 GCA_035639895.1 Xanthobacteraceae bacterium | reverse complement strand
CCGCCGATTGGAACTGGCGCAGGGCGCTTCGAGTTCTGCCCCCGAGCCGGCCGTCGGGTTCGCCCACGTCGTAGCCGCGCGCAGAAAGGTGCTGCTGCAGCTCGTAGCGCTCCGCCCGCGTGAGCACGCGTTCGTGTCGTGGCCAAGGCTGGACGAACGGCTCCCCGCCGCGCAGCCGGTCGCCGAGATGGCCGATGGCGAGCGCATACGCCTCGGCCGGATTGTATTTCATGATGACGCGGAAATTCTGCAGCATCAGGAAGCCCGGCCCCTGCGCCCCCGCCGGCACCAGCAGGTGAGCGCGATCATCGGGCCGCGGGAAGGGCTTGCCGCCCGGGCGCCGGATGCCCAATCGCTCCCACTCCCGCACCGCCATCACGCGAGAGCGATCGGCCAGGAGAAAATTGAAGCCTTTCGGCAGGATGACCTCGTAGCCCCAGCTCTGGCCGCCAACCCAGCCGTCTTTCTTGAGATTGTTGGCGGTGGAGGCGATCACATCGGGCACGGAGTCGACGACATCACGGCGACCATCACGATCGAAGTCGACGGCATAGCGCTTGAACGAGGTGGGCATGAACTGGGTCGGACCAAATGCTCCCGCCCACGAGCCCTTGAGATGGTCGGCTTTCACATCGCCGCGCGTCAGAATTTCCAGCGCCGAGAGTAATTCGTCGCGGAAATAATCTTGACGGCGACCGATGCAGGCCAGCGTGGCGGTCGAACGGATCACCGAGCGCTCGCCGATCTGCGTGCCATAATTGGATTCAACGCCCCAGATGGCGGCGACAAAGTGACGATCGACGCCATACGCCTTCTCGACCGCGTCGAAGGCGGCGCGGTGCTGAGCGAGAATCGCCCGGCCATTGCGGACGCGATCTTCGTTCACCAAAATGTCGAGGTAATCCCAGATCGATTTGGTGAACTCGGGTTGGGAATCGAGCAGATCCATGATCCGCAGGTCGGGCGTGAGGCCGGCGACGTTAGCCTCGAACACCGCGCGAGTGACGCCGCGGCGCTCGGCTTGAGGCCAGAGTCCGGCCAAGCAATTGCGAAAATTGGCGGCAGCGGCTCGAATCGCCTGCGCCGTCATCAGCGGATGATTGGAGGCGCCGGATTCCCCGCTCCATTCCTGGGTGCCGGCAGGCGGCGCGGCAGGAACCGAGCTGCTGCCGGGCGCGTTGAACAGGGTGCGAAAATCCAATCCCTGGCCGAAGGCCGAACCTGCCCAAACGGCGGCCAGAACAAGCGCGCTGAGCGGACCTATCGGTGCGCCAAATCTTGCCATGGCAGCTGCTCTCGGCTGGTCATTGCGTAACGGACTTAGCAAAAAAAAGATGACGGGTTTCTTAGCGGCCGGCGCGCTGCCGGTTTCGACGGCTTTTAACCTCTTGCCGGCGCGTGGCCATTAGGACTTACTGCCACAGCACTCAAGTTCGGCAATACGGAGACAGATGGAACCGAACGGCGTTCCGGCTACAATCCCGGCGATATCATGAAAGCGATCCGCAAAGCCGTCTTCCCGGTTGCGGGACTGGGCACGAGATTCCTGCCGGCGACCAAGGCCATGCCGAAGGAGATGTTGCCGGTGGTCGACCGGCCGCTGATCCAGCACGTGGTCGACGAAGCGCGCGAAGCGGGCATCGAGCATTTCATCTTCGTTACCGGTCGCAACAAGGCCGTCATCGAGGACCACTTCGACCGGCAGTTCGAGCTCGAGCACACGCTCACCGAGCGCCAAAAGCGGGCCGATCTGGAGCTGCTCATGCGCGACCTGCCCGGTCCGGGAACGGCGAGCTTCACGCGCCAGCAAGTGCCGTTGGGACTCGGCCACGCGGTATGGTGCGCGCGCGAGCTGGTGGGCCGCGAGCCTTTTGCGCTGCTGTTGCCTGATGTGCTGGTGCAGTACAACCGCGGCTGCCTCGCGCAGATGATCGATGCGGGGCGCGACCTCGCGGGCAACGCGAATATCATTGCCGTCGAACAAATGGCGGCCGAGCGGCTGCACATGTATGGAGTGATCGACATCGGCGAGCGCAAGGGTAGTCTGTTCTCGGTCAAGCAAATGGTGGAGAAACCTTCGCGCGAAAGGGCGCCTTCGAACCTCATCATCACCGGCCGATATATCCTGCAGCCCGAGATCTTCGACATTCTTGCGGCCGAAAAGCGCGGCGCAGGCGACGAAATTCAGCTCACCGATGCGATGATCGAACTCGCAAGAACGCAGCCGTTCTATGCCCTGGAGTTCGAGGGCAGGAGCTTTGATTGCGGCTCGAAGGTGGGTTTTCTTGCAGCCAATATCGCCTATGCGCTCGAACGCAGCGACATCGCGCCGGCGATGCGCGCCGAGCTCAAGCGCCTGCTCGGAGAAAGCTAGCCCCGCACCAATGCGGCCGGTTATGCTTTGGTTAACCAACAGAAAGCGGATATAGTAATAACCCTCGGCTGGGCGGCGCAGGTCGCCTGACGGCGTGCTTTCCTATTGTCGGACCGTGATGCCCAAGGCGCTTAGCACCGAACGACGTACGAGCGCACGCAGCGGCGACCTGATCGCCTCGGCGGTACGAACGCTCGAGCTCGAAGCGACGGGCATCACCACACTCTCAGCCGCCATTCACGACGGGCTCGGCCGTGCCTTCATAGCAGCCGTGGAGCTGATCTCCGGCGCGCAGGGCCGCTTGATCGTGACCGGCATGGGCAAATCGGGGCACGTCGGGCGGAAGATCGCGGCGACATTCGCGTCCACGGGAACGCCGGCCTTTTTCGTACATCCCAGCGAAGCAAGTCACGGCGATCTCGGCATGATCACACCCGACGACGTCATCATGGCGCTGTCGTGGTCGGGAGAGACGGTCGAACTCAAGGACCTGATCGACTACTCGCGCCGCTTCCGCATCGGGCTCATTGCCGTGACCGCGGTGAGCGACAGCACGCTCGGCCGAGCGGCAGACGTCGTGCTCGCGCTGCCGCAGGCCCGGGAAGCCTGCCCGCACAACCTCGCTCCCACCACTTCGACGCTCATGCAGGCCGCGCTCGGCGACGCGCTGGCCATCGCGCTGTTGGAGAGCCGAGGCTTCACCGCCGTCGACTTCAGCAGCCTGCATCCGGGCGGTCGCCTGGGCGCGATGCTCAAGTTCGTGCGCGACATCATGCACACCGGCAGTGAGATCCCGCTCGCCACGGTCGGCACCCGCATGTCGGAGGCGATCGCCGAGATGACGGCCAAGACGTTCGGCTGCGTCGGCATCACCGATAGCCGCGGCCTGCTCGTGGGCATCATCACGGACGGGGACCTGCGCCGGCACATGAGCGCCAATTTGCTCGATCTCAAGGTCGAGGAAGTGATGACGTCGGAGCCGAAGACCGTGCGTCCCGATCAGCTTGTCAGCGAGGCGCTCGAGCTGCTCAACTCGATGAAGAAGACGCAACTGATCGTGGTCGATGCCGGCAGGCCGGTAGGCGTCGTGCACTTCCACGATCTGCTGCGCGCCGGAGTTGCCTGAGGGAACTTAGGCGCGCGCGCGGCGCTTGCGCGCTTTCGCGGGACGCTTACCCCTGCGATATCTCCGCCCGGCGGCGCTGGCCGCCTCTGCAGTGATGCCAAAATGGTCGCCGATCTCCCGCCAGGTCGCTCCGGCGTCGTAAGCTTTGGAGATGGCCTGATTGCGAGGCATGCCCTTCGCCATCGCTTTTCTCATGCCTGCGATCGCTTTTCGCGCCCGCGTCAGGCGCGCATTCGCGCGTTTGCGCATCGCCTTCGCGAAATTCTCCCGGTTCCGCTCCCAACTGGCCATGAGCTTGAGTCGGGCGACCACCTGCTCGCGCCGCAAGCCGAGCGCCGTCGCGATCTCGTCAGGGCCGCGGCCCGCGGCCTGCAACGCTGACAGCCGTTTCTTGCGTTGTTCCGACCAGGGTCGAGGCATCGGCACTCCCATCACGGCGACGCTACGCCGGACATGCGAAAAATACCACGCATGCGGCGAGAACGTTACAAGGCGCCGGCGCGCAGCCAGCGAATATCACGATATTCGTCCGGCTCTCACGTCCAGCCTTTGAGCTCCCGCAGCGCCATCTGCCAGATCACCAGCATGCCGGGCGCGCTGTCGTTGAGGCAGGGTATGGCCGCGAAATTCTCGCCTCCGTATTTCTTGAACAGACGCGCGTTCTCGATCGCGATCTCCTCGAGTGTTTCCAGACAATCGGCCGAGAAGCCCGGCGTGATCACCGCAAGATTCTTGACGCCCTCTTTGGCAAGCTTCCTGATGGTGCGATTGGTCGCGGGCTCGAGCCATTTGCCGCGACCGAATCGCGACTGAAACGTCATGGTCAACTTCGATTCGTCGAGATTGAGCCGCTCGCGCAGCAGCCGCGTGGTCTCGACGCAATGGGCATAGTACGGGTCGCCATTGTCCACGTAGGCTTTCGGCACGCCGTGGAAGGAAGCGAGGACGACCTCCGGCTTGAAGCCGAGTCGGGAGAGTTCTGCCCCCGTCGAGGATCCCAGCGCTTCGATATAAACCGTGTCGTTGTAGTAGGGCGGCGCGATGCGCACCGACGGCTGAAAGCGCATCCTCATGAGTGCGCGAAAAACCTCGTCGCACGCGGTCGCGCTCGTTGCCGCGCAGTATTGCGGATAGAGCGGGATGACGAGAATGCGCTCGCAGCCTTGCGCCACCAGGTCCCCGAGTCGCGAGCCGATCGAAGGGCTGCCGTAACGCATCGCCCAGTCGACCACGAGGTGCTTGCCCAGCGGCTCAAGCGCGCGGGCAAGCTTCTCGGCCTGCGAGCGGGTAATGGTCTTGAGCGGGGACTCGTTCCTTTCATAATTCCAGATTTTGGCGTAGTCGCGCGCTTTTTTCCGCGGCCGGATCGGCAGGACGATTCCATTGAGAACGAGCTGCCATAGCGGCCCCTGATCCTCGATGACCCGCGGATCGGTGAGAAACTCCTTGAGATAGCGGCGTACCGCGGCGGCATTGGCCGCTTCCGGCGTGCCGAGATTGACCAACAGCACGGCGATCTTGCCGGCCGCGACCGGCAAATACTCGCCGGTGCTTGCCGATATCGCTGCGCTCGACAACATTTCGTTCATCGCGACACTGCATCCGCGGTGGTGGCGACGTCCGGCGCCTTCATGCTAAGCACGCAAGCCCACCGCATCCTGTTGAAAGCCGGCTTCCCCGCCATGTCCGCCCTTCGCCGTGTCGCTGTCGGCCTGCTCATGGTCATCCTCTGCGCCGGCTTGGCGTACGGGGAGACCGCGCGCATCACGTTCCTCCTGGTCAATGACATCTATTTGATGACAGATCAAATGATGCCTGACGGAAAGCGCCGCGGCGGCTTCGCCCGCCTCGCCGCCGTTGTCAAGGCCGAGCGCGCCAAGGGCGGAAATGTGATCTTCGCGCATGCCGGCGATACGCTCTCTCCGTCACTGATGTCGGGCATCGACAATGGGGCGCACATCATCGCCCTCACGAACCTGATCCCCCCGGATGTCTTCGCACCGGGCAACCATGAGTTCGATTTCGGCAAAGCGACGTTTTTAGAACGCATGGGTGAGGCCAATTTTCCGCTCTATGCCGCAAACCTGCGCGGTAGCGATGGGACGCCGCTGCCGAACTTCAAGGATCGCACCATCGTAACCGTCGACGGCGTGCGCATTGGGCTCACCGGCGCGACTTATGACGACAGTCCCCGTGCGTCCGACCCAGGAGACCTGCTCTTCCTTCCGACCGTTGCCACCTTGAACGGGCAGGCCGAGGCGCTGCGCCGCGAAGGGGCCGACTTCGTCGTCGCCGTGGCTCATGTTACCCGCGAACAGGGCTACGAGGTCTTTCGCGGCCGCCAAGTCGACCTCATCTTGACCGGCCACACCCATGATCTGTTCGTCGAGTACGACGGCCGCACGGCGATGGTCGAGTCGAGTTTCGACGCCCATTATGTCACCGCGATCGACGTCAGCGTCAACGTGGACGAGGAGGATGGCCGCCGACGGACAACGTGGTGGCCTCAGTTTCGCATCATCGATACGGCGACAGTAACACCAGACCCTGAGGTCGCGGCGGCCGTGGCCAGATACGAGGCGGCGTTGAGCCAGCAGATCGACGCGCCGATCGGCACGACTGCCGTCGAGCTCGACAGCCGTACTGCCACGGTACGCACGCGCGAGGCCGCTATCGGCGATCTCATAGCCGATGCGATGCGCTGGTCCGCGCAAACCGACGTGGCGGTGACCAACGGCGGCGGGATCCGGAGCGATAAAGTCTATTTGCCCGGAAGTACGATCACACGGCGCGACATTCTCGCCGAGCTGCCATTTGGCAACCGTCTGGTGACCCTGGACATGAGCGGCGCCGCGCTCAAGGCAGCCATCGAGAACGGCTTGTCCCGATTGCCCAATCCCAGCGGCCGTTTTCCCCAGGTCGCGGGTCTCGAGATCGAGGCGGAGGTCGGCCGCCCGGCCGGCAACCGGATCTTATCGATCAAGGTCGGGGGCGCGCCGCTCGACATGAACAAGACCTATTCGGTCGCGACCAACGATTTCATGGCGCGCGGCGGCGACGATTACATCGCCTTCCGGGATGCCAAGCTAGTGCTGCCGCCAACGATTCGCCGATGCTCGCTTACGAGGTGATCGATTACATCAAGAGCATCGGCACCATACGCAATGCCGTTGATGGGCGCATCGTGCTGAAGTGAGCTTTGCTGCGCGCCTACGCAGCTCAATCGGATCACCCCACCGGCCGCTCGTCCGCGATGACTTTGCCATCATTGGGCAGGCTGCCCGGCGCAACCAACTTCACCTCGCCGCCGAGCTTCGTCACCGCACGCAATGTCGCGACGAGCGCCTCCTGCAAGGACGCGGCGGGCGTGGTGCATTCGGCCATCAACGTCATCGCATCCTGCTCGCCCGCGCGCGTAACTACTAGGCGCAATCGCCCGAGCTCCGGATGACGCGTGCCGATTTCCGCGACCTGGGCGGGGTGCACGAACATGCCCTTGACCTTGGTGGTCTGGTCGGCGCGGCCCATCCAGCCCGCAAGCCGCATGTTGGTGCGACCGCAAGGCGAGCGGCCGGGCAGCACCGCGGAGAGGTCGCCGGTCGCGAGCCGGATCATGGGATAGTCGGAGTTGAACGAGGTGACGACGACCTCGCCCACCTCGCCGGGAGCGACCGGATCGCCGGTGCCGGGCCGCACGATCTCGACCAGCAACGTTTCGTTGACGATCATGCCTTCGCCGTCCTCACTCTCATAGGCGATGACCCCGAGATCGGCCGTCGCATAGCACTGGCGCACCTCGACGCCGCGCGCCGCCAATTCCCGGCGCAGCGAGTGTGGCAGCGCGGCACCCGAGACGAGTGCGCGCCTGAGCGAGGACGCGTCCTTCCCCGCCTTCGCCGCCGCGTCGAGCAGAACCTTCAAGTAATCCGGCGTGCCGAGATAGCCGCTCGGCTTGAAATGCGCGATCGCCTCGAGCTGCTGCTCGGTATTGCCGGTGCCGGCGGGAATGACCGCGCAACCCAGCGCATGCGCGCCCGACTCCATGATGAAGCCGCCGGGGGTGAGATGATAGGAGAA
>DASQXF010000372.1:0-2860 GCA_035639895.1 Xanthobacteraceae bacterium | reverse complement strand
GGGAGCACATCATACGGCTTGAGCTCCGTTTCGATCACCAGATCGACATGGCCCGCCGCGAGCATGCAATAGGCGTAGCAGTCGCCGCCGTAACGCGACAGCCGCACCATCTTCTCGACCTGGCCGAACGTCTCGTGATCGCGCGCATTCATTAGCAGCGGGCTCGTCGTGAGCAAGACGGCGCTGGCGAGATCGGGGCACGCGCGCACGCGCAGGTCGCGTTCTCCATTGGGGCCGCGATAACGCGCCCCGCCGCCATCGCCGCTGAAGCGCTCGCGGGTGAACGGTTGGTTCATCATACCGAACACCGGCTGGCCCGAGCGCAGCAACGCGATCAGCGTGCCCCAGGCCGGCATGCCGCAGATGAACGACTTCGTGCCGTCGATGGGATCGAGGATCCAGACGTATTCGGCGTCGGCGCGCTCCTTGCCGAATTCCTCACCGATGATGCCGTGGTCCGGGAAGGTACGGCGAATGAGGGCGCGCATCGCGGTTTCGGCCGCGTGATCGGCGGCGGTCACCGGATCGAATCTGTCTCGCCCCTTGTCCTGGATACTCAGCGCGGTGCGGAAGAATGGCAGGATGATTTCGCCCGAGACCGATGCAAGCTCGTCGACGAAAGCCGAAAAGTCGATCGCGGTCATGCTCCGTCCCCGGCACCGGTAATCGACTATCGAAGACCTGCACGCCCGGCAACCTTGGCGCCGTCGGTCTGAAGGGGCGCCCGCAGACGTTCGGACCGCTCGGGACCCGATTCGGAACCATCGCAGCGCGCAACGTGGGTGCGGCGGGCAGCCCGCTGGCCCGCATCTTCGAACGGCGCCCACAGCATCCCTTCGGCACAAACTTGGCCTGAATACCGTATTGATTGGCTGGACTATTCTGGCGACATCCTCGGTTTCTGCATGAACAGCAGGTCACCTATGCCCAGAAAAGAGGTCCATAGAGGTTGCTATTTGTGCGCTGCGGTGTATGTTGTTGCGGTGCGGTAGCGCCTCGCGTTACCGCCGCCCTCCTTGGGCGTTTCCTCCCTAGACTTGGGCCGCTTGCAGTCGCAAGCGGCCCTTTTTTACGAGCATCCTGAATCAGGGGTTATTCGGCTGCCGCGCGGTAGGGCCGCAGCTCCTGGATCGGGATTGCGGCCAGGGTATCGGCCAGGATCTCCAGGTCGGCTGCGAGGCGGGCGAACGACGCCGAGCGCTCGAACCGTCGCTCATCCATGTACAGCGCGCGATTGAGCTCGAGCTGAATGGCATGCAGGCCGGCAGCCGGGTTGCCGTAATGCTCGGTGATGAAGCCGCCCGCGTAAGGCTTGTTGCGGCTGACCGAATATCCTTGCGCGCGCAGCGTCGCTTCGACCGTCTCTGCGACCGCCGCCACGCAACTCGTCCCATAGCGATCACCGAGTACGACATCGGCGCGCGGACGCTCGTCCTTAGCGCCGGCGCTCGAAGGCATGGAATGACAGTCGATCAGGATCGCGGCTCCGAAATCTCTGTGAATGCGCGTGTACAGGCGGCGAAGCGCACGGTGATAGGGTTTGTAAAGGCCTTCGATGCGCCGGATCGCATCGTCGACCGGAATGCGCTGGCGGTAGATTTCCTGGGCATCGCCGACGACTCGCGCGACCGTGCCCAAGCCGCCCGCCACCCGCATCGAACGGGTATTGGCGAACGAAGGCAGCCGGCCTTCGAACATGCGCGGATCGAGCTCGTAGGGCTCGCGGTTGACGTCGATATAGCAGCGGGGAAAGTGCGCCCGCATGAGCGGATAGCCGCGGCCCACGACGCCGACGTGCAGCTCGTCGACGAAGCTGTCTTCCGAGCGGCGCAGCGTCGCGATCTCGAGGCGCGAGGAAGTGAGAAACGCGCGCGGGTACACGTTTCCGCTGTGCGGCGAATTGAACACCACCGGCCCGCGCCACTCTGCCGGCTCCAGAATCTCAAAGGGAGGGTCGAGCTCGTCTTTTACTTCGGACATGGCGAATGGGCGGCTTGACGTCGGAGCTAGTGACAACCCCCGCACTTCGGGCACCACTATGGCTGGAAAGGGGCTATTGTCCATGGGACTAAAAGCGGAGGGCGAGGTCAAGATTAGGCCTTGGGTTACCCTCACTGGTAATCCCTGGGCGGTTTCACCCGTTGTTTACCCGCCATCCCCCTTTATGGTTGCGGGGAAGAATTACAAGGGCAGGCGTTAGCTCACTATCCCGAGCGGACCGGACCATGGCGAAGATCATCCTTGCCGAGGACGATAACGATATGCGGCGCTTTCTGGTGAAGGCGCTGCAGAATGCCGGCTATGACGTGATCTCGTTCGACAACGGGCTGTCGGCCTATCAGAGGCTGCGGGAAGAGCCGTTCGAGCTTTTGCTGACCGATATCGTCATGCCCGAAATGGATGGCATCGAGCTGGCGCGCCGCGCCTCCGAGCTCGATCCCGACATCAAGATCATGTTCATCACCGGCTTTGCGGCGGTGGCGCTCAATTCCGACACCGCTGCGCCGAAAAACGCCAAGGTCCTGTCGAAGCCGGTGCATCTGCGTGAGCTGGTGAACGAGGTGCAGAAGATGCTCGCCGCCTGAGGCGGCCAGCGGTGCTTGCCTCCTCGTAAACGAGCCGATATGAACTGCGGCGGGCCCGGGCGCGTAGCTCAGCGGAAGAGCACTACCTTGACATGGTAGGGGTCACAGGTTCGATCCCTGTCGCGCCCACCATTTTTCTCCCGACTTTACAATGACATTCGGGATGGTGAGTGGACCGATGCAATTCAGACGCTGACCGCGTCAATCGCTTTTTCAATCGCAACGCAGAGAGAGTTTTTTCATCACGCTGCATTTTGACGAGAACACTACCGCGC
>DASQXF010000371.1:0-3099 GCA_035639895.1 Xanthobacteraceae bacterium | reverse complement strand
AAGGCGGCCAAGGCACAGGGCTTCAAGATCATCATCGCGGGCGCGGGCGGCGCCGCGCACCTGCCCGGCGTGACGGCGGCGCTAACCCCGCTTCCGGTCTTCGGCGTGCCGATCGAATCGAAGGCACTATCGGGCGTCGACTCGCTCTACTCCATCGTACAGATGCCGCCCGGCGTCCCGGTCGGGACGCTTGCCATCGGGCGCGCGGGGGCAATCAACGCCGCGCTCCTCACCGCGAGCGTGCTTGCGCTCAGCGATGCCGAACTGGCCAAGCGGCTCGATGCTTGGCGTCAGCGCCAAGCCGAGTCGGTGCCCGAGACGCCCGACGACGTTAAGACGTGACATAAATGTCGCAGGCAGGTGCGCAGACGATGCCGCAATCGTCCGCTCATTCCCGCCCGTGCTTTCGCGGGGACGAGTGGAAGAAGCGCGGCGATGGACTCTTTACGCTGATTCTGCTACACGCCCGGCCCATGGGGAGCCCGCGCGGTCGCGCTTCGGTGGCGCATCGGCGGGCTCCGGTACATTGAGGATATTTGGAAGGAAAAGGAACGACGCGTGCAGGTTCTCGTCCGCGACAACAATGTCGACCAAGCCCTCAAGGCGCTGAAGAAGAAGATGCAGCGCGAGGGGATTTTCCGCGAAATGAAGCTTCGCGGCCATTACGAAAAACCCTCTGAACGCAAGGCACGCGAGAAGGCGGAAGCGATCCGCCGTGCGCGCAAGCTCGCCCGTAAGCGCATGCAGCGCGAGGGCCTGTTGCCGATGAAGCCGAGGCCCGCCGCCGCTGCCGGCGCGCCGCGGCCGCCACGCCGACCGGCCTTCTGATTGGCGCTCCGCCGGCTGGCGCCGGCACAAACAGCGACAGCGCGGGCCTTCGCGGCCCGCGCTGTCGTTTTCGGCACTCGAGCGCTACCCTCGTGCTCAAGTGGTAAGGCCGAGGAGGACTTGCGATGAAGCGGAGCAGCGATCGGATCCTCACGACCCATGTCGGCAGCCTCATCCGGCCGCCGGCGCTGCGCGAGTTTCTCGCCGCCAAGGAGGCCGGGAAGCCCTTCGACGAGGCGGCTTACGCGAAATGTCTGAAGGAATGCGTCGCCCAGGTCGTCCGCAAACAAGTCGATGTCGGCATCGACGTCATCAGCGACGGCGAGTTCGGCAAAGCGATCAGCTGGGCGCAATACGCGCTGTTTCGCCTCGGCGGCTTCGAACGCCGGCCGTTTGCCGGCGGCAATCCGTTCACCCGCGGCGTCGATCGCACGCGTTTTGCGGAGTTCTACGCCGAGCTCGACGCTCGGGACAAGGTCGAAACTGTAATGGACTCGGTCGTGGTGGCGCCGATCACCTATGCCGGCGCGGCCGAGCTTCAGCAGGACATCGATAACTTCAAGACCGCACTGCGCGGCGTTGACGTGGTGGAAGCGTTCCTGCCGGTGGCGGCGCCGACAAGCGTCATTCCCGATCGCAAGAACGAATATTACAAGAGCGATGACGATCTCCAGCAGGCGATCGCCGACGCCATGCACACCGAATACAAGATGATCATCGATGCCGGCTTGCTCGTGCAGCTCGACGATGCACGCGCCGCCGTGAGCTACGATCGGATGGTGCCGCCGAAGACGCTCGAGGAGTACCGCGCTTGGCTCGCCCGCCAGGTCGAGATCATCAACCACGCCATCAAAGGGCTTCCGCGCGAGAAGATCCGATATCACGTCTGCTGGGGTAGCTGGCCGGGACCGCACACCTCCGACGTTGCCTTCAAGGACATCGCCGACCTCGTCTTGCAGGTGCGTGCCGGCGGCTATTCCATCGAGCTTGCCAATCCGCGGCACGAGCACGAATGGCGGTTGTGGGAGCGTCTCAAGCTGCTCGAGGATGCGGTGCTCATTCCCGGCGTGATCAGCCACGCGACCAATATCGTGGAGCACCCGGAACTGGTGGCCGAACGCATCGTCCGTCTCGCGCGACTGGTCGGGCGGGAGAATGTGATTGCCAGCACGGACTGCGGTTTCGCCCAGGTGACGTATTTCGCGCGCGTGCATCCGCAGATCATGTGGGCGAAGCTCGAGGCGCTGGTCGATGGCGCACGACTCGCGACCAAGGAGCTGTGGGGTAGCGGCGCGAAATCCGGGAGCGGCAAGCGCGCGCCCCGCACTGCGGCATGACTGCGGTGACGCTCGGGCGGATGTTTTGAGCCATTGAGCCACATCGAAATCGGGCCTAGTCTTCCTACACACCGCGCGGCCGCGCATTGTGATCGTCGGCCTGCAGCTGGCCCCTCACATGCGCGCTCGCCCATCGCATGCCCATCGATGGAGGGTAGCCATGGCTCTCGCTCCAACACTCCAAAAGCATCTCGATCAGAACGTCACCTACGAGGTGATCACGCACGACCCGACGATGTCGTCGACGCACACCGCGCAAGCCTGCCACGTCTCCGGCGATTGCCTCGCCAAGGCGATCGTGCTGCGCCGCGACGGCGGCTACATGCTGGCGGTGCTGCCGGCATCGCACCACATCCGCCTGCCGGACCTGCGGCAGCAAATCGGAGATGATGTCGCCTTAGCCGACGAAACGGAAATCGGGCGGCTGTTCCCCGACTGTGCACTCGGCGCGGTTCCTGCCGTCGGCGAATGCTACGACCTCGACGTGATCGTCGACGACAGCATACAGGAGCAGCCCGAGGTCTACCTCGAAGGCGGCGATCACACGACGCTCATTCACATCAGCCAAGCGCAATTCGCGCGGCTGATGTCGGGAGCGCGGCACGGGCGCTTCAGCGCGCACGATTGAGCCGGGGGCGAGAAGGACCTCTAACTCCGCCTATACGCGCGAAAGACCCCCAGGGGGTCGTAGCCCGGATCAGCGTCAACGATACCCGGATTCCCCTTTTCCGCGGAGTCGCGCATCCGTGTTTGCGCCGATTTGCCGAGCAGCATCAGACAGATAAGCAGGCCCTTCGGGCCCGGCTGCGCCGCCGTCAACGACAACGCGCGAAAATCGTTGCGCCCTATGAACCTTGCGAACCATTATTCGCTGCGCGTTGGTTTGTGAGTTGCGCGATGAAGGTCATTGTTGTCGGCGGCGGAATCGGCGGTC
>DASQXF010000370.1:0-2344 GCA_035639895.1 Xanthobacteraceae bacterium | reverse complement strand
GCCCGGAGACCAGATCCTGCATGGCGGGACCGGCGCCGCGATAGGGGATGAACTGAGCTTCGGTGCCGGTCAGCTGCTGAAACATGATCCCGCTCACTTGTGCCGCCGCGGTCTGGTTGACGAACGTCGCCTTGCCGGGATTCGCCTTCATCCAGGCGATGAGCCCCTTGAGGTCGTCCGCCGGCAACGCCTTCTTGCCGACCATCAGCTGCGGGTTGATGGATATGAGCCCGATCGGCTCGAAATCCTTCTGCACGTCGTAGGCTACGCGATAGATGACGCTGCCGACATGATTGTCCCATTGGCCGATGTCGATCGTATAGCCGTCGGGCGCCGCGCGTGCGACGCGCCCCACCGCGATGCTGCCTCCTGCGCCGCCCACGTTTTCGATGATGACCGGCTGGCCAAGCAACGGCCGTATCTTCTCGGCCATGATTCGCGCGGCCACATCGGTCGATCCGCCTGGCGGGAATGGGACGACGATCGTGACTTGACGTGACGGATATGTCTACGCTTGCACACCTGCGATGCCGGCAAACGCCGTTAGCACGATCGCAATGATAGGTTTTCTCATGCTCTGCCCCGCAAGGTGTATTGCCGCCAATCGTGAGGATGATAGTCCACTACCCCTCCTTCGGTAAGGGCGCATCTGAAACGCGAGCAAACGTAACGAGCACCTAGATGCTCGTTGCGGGCACTGGCATTGCTTTGTGTCGGCTAGTGCCGAGACTGGCCTCCCGATCGAGCAGCACGAAGTTCTGAGCTCACCATCAACCTGAAGACCGCCAAAGCGCTTGGTCTCGCGATCTCGGAGATGTTTTCTCACCGTCCCAATATCGCTTGCTTCATCGCCCGCGGGTCACGCTTGGGCCAGGCACTGCCATCGACCGCGCGGAAGAAATCGGCGAGGTGCTGGTTGAAGGCGGCCGGCTCTTCGAGGTTGATGGTGTGGCCGGCATTGGGCATCACCACCAGCGCCGCCGTCGGAATCGTCCGCTTCATGAGCAGCGCGGGTTCGAGGCACGGCCAGTCCTCGTCGCCGGTCATGACCAGGGTCGGCACCGTGATCGTCTTCATCTTGTCGACGAGATCGAACAGCGACGGCCGCCGTTTCTGCACGCCGCGCATGGTGCGCGCCGAGCCTTCGCTCGAGTGCTCGGCGAGCTGGTCGACGAACTCGCGCCAGCCGCGCGGATCCTTGTTTTGGAACTGCACGCGCGTTGGTCCGA
This sequence comes from Xanthobacteraceae bacterium, assembly GCA_035639895.1. Classification (GTDB taxonomy): domain Bacteria; phylum Pseudomonadota; class Alphaproteobacteria; order Rhizobiales; family Xanthobacteraceae; genus VAZQ01. Next base: position 1,115 of record DASQXF010000370.1, on the reverse strand, counting down.
GCGCATAGGCCTCGGCTGCCTTCGCCATGCCCGCCTCGAAATTTCGTGCCGCCGCCTCCGCTTCCTCGGCAAACTGCTGCCGCTGATTGGGCGCGGCCCCATAGCCGCAGCCCGCCACCACCAGCGACCGCGCACGCTGCGGATAGGTGAAGCCGAAATGCAGCGCGGCGAAGCCGCCCATGGAGAGGCCGACGATATGCGCTTGGTCGATCTTCAGCGCGTCGAGCACGGCGCGAATGTCGTCGCGCGCGCGATCCTGCGAATAGCGCTCCCCATCCGCTGGCACGTCCGAGGGCGGATATCCCCGCGCGTTGTAGGCGATGCATCGGTAGCCGCGGGCGAAATGCCGAAGTTGCGATTCCCACGAGCGATAGTCGCCGGCAAATTCGTGCACGAAGACGACGGGAATGCCCGATCCGCTCTCCTCGTAATAGAGTTTCACGTTGTCGTCGGTGGTCAGATGCGGCATCGATGCTCCTCCACTCAAAGCTCCATCACGTCGGCGATCGCAGCTGGGACGCGGGCGTGCCAGTCGGTCCTGTCCTGAACCGCTTGCGCAAGCGCGAGCAATGTCCGATCGCTATAGGGCCGGCCCACGATCTGAAGCGCAACCGGAAGTCCTCGGTCATCGAACCCTGCGGGGATCGCGACGGCCGGAAAGCCCAAAAAATTGACGAAGCGCGTGAAGCGGCTGAGCGCATAAAGCGCGGCGGGTGAGAACTTGTCCGAAGCCGGATCGGTCTCGACGGCGAGCGGCACGCGGATCGGCATGACCGGCAGGATGATGGCGTCCGCCGCGCCGAAGATACGCGCCATGAAATCGTGCGAAAGGGTCTCGCGTACTGATAGGCTTGTGGCAAGCGCCGCCTCGTTGATGGCCAGCCCTTTGCCGAGACGTTTGCGCAGCACGGCGGGGATACCGGGATCCTCGATGCGCGCGCGATGAACGCGCGCTGCTTCTGCTTGCAAAACGACGAGCGCATGGGCGCCGATGGCGTCGATCTCAGCGAGGGCTGCGCGCCGGTCGACACGCACGCCGCTCGCTTCGACAGCGTCAACAGCTTGAAGGCACGGACGGCGAACCGAGGGTTCGGCCGCATCAAAGCAATCGGTCA
>DASQXF010000369.1:0-2151 GCA_035639895.1 Xanthobacteraceae bacterium | reverse complement strand
GCCGGCCTTTGCCGAGTTTCCGCTCTACAACGCCGACATCCAGAACTCGACCGGCTTCCCGGCGCCGGTGAATACGCTCGCCGACGCCATCCGCGCGGCCGACGGCGTGATCTTCTGCTCGCCCGAATACAATTTCAGCATTCCCGGCGGCCTCAAAAACGCGATCGACTGGGTATCGCGGCTGCAGAACCAGCCGTTTGCCGGCAAGCCGGTGGCGCTGCAATCGGCGTCCCCCGGACCGGTCGGCGGCGCGCGCGTGCAATACGACCTGCGTCGGGCAATGATGTTTCTCGATGCCTTCACCCTCAACAAGCCGGAAATCTTCATCGGTAATTCCGCGTCCAAATTCGATGAAAAGACCGGCGAGCTCAAGGACGAGACGACGCGCGGCCTGATCAGGCAGCAACTGACGGCGTTTGCGGCGCTGATTGCGCGCGTCGCTCCCAAGAGCTGACAGCGCATTCTCAAATGTCTTCGGGGGTGAGTCGTGACCGACCAACAACTCGACGTGCTCGTGATCTGCGGCTCGTTGCGCAAGGGCTCCTACAACGCCGCGCTCGCGCGCACGTTGCCGGCGTTGGCGCCCGCCGGAATGAAGCTGCGGCCCGCACAGTCGTTCGAGCATTTTCCGATCTATAATTTCGACATCCAGAACGCGACCGGCTTTCCCGCCGAGGTCAATGCCTGGGCGGACGCCATCCGCAGCGCCGACGGCTTGATCATCGTCTCGCCCGAATACAACTGGTCGATCCCGGGCGGATTGAAAAACGCCATCGACTGGGTCTCGCGCATGAAGGATCAGCCGTTCAAGGACAAGCCCGTGGCGCTGCAATCGGCCGCCGGCGGCATCCTCGGTGGCTCGCGCATGCAATATCACCTGCGGCAGTCGTTGACGTCGGTCGACGCAATCCTCTTCGGCCGGCCCGAGGTGATCGTCACCTTTGCGGCGCAGAAATTCGACGAGAAGACGCTTGAGCTCAAGGACAAGACCGCCATCGACATGATCAAGCTCCAGCTTGCCACCTTCGAGAAATTCATCCGCCGCGTGAGCGCGAAGGAATAAAGGCATGGCGCGACTGTCAGGCCGTACGGCCATCGTCACCGGCGGAGCGAAGGGCATCGGCCGGCACTATTCGCGCGCGCTCGCGGCCGAAGGCGCGCAGGTCATGATCGCCGACATCGCGGATGGGAGGGGCCTGGCCGACGAGATCGCCGCCGCGCACGGCGCGAATTCCGTCACCAGCGTGGTCGCCGATGTCAGCGACGAGGCCGCGGTCAAAAGACTGGTCGCCGCAACCGTCGAGCGCTTCGGCAAGATCGATGTGCTGGTGAACAACGCCGCGCTGTTTGCGCCGTTGCAGGAGACGAAGTGTACCGAGATCGATGCGGCGCTGTGGGACAAGGTGATGGCGGTCAACCTGCGCGGGCCGTTCCTGATGGTCAAGCACGTCGCCCCGCATATGACCGCCCAGGGCTACGGCAAAATCATCAATATCGGCTCGGGCACCGCCTTTCGCGGCATCCCTTGGATGCTGCACTACGTCACCAGCAAGGGCGGCATCATGGCATTCACCCGCGCGCTTGCGCGCGAGCTCGGGGAGCACGGCATCCGCGTCAACACGCTGGCCCCGGGTTTCACCTTGAGCGATACGGTGCTGAGCGAGAATCCCGGCCACGTGAACACCGCCCGCGACCGCGCCGTGCAGTCGCGCTCGCTGCGGCGCGACGAACACCCTCAGGACCTTCTGGGAGCGCTGGTTTTCCTCGCCTCGGCGGAGAGCGATTTCGTCACCGGCCAGACGCTGGCGGTCGACGGCGGCAACGTAAATACCTGATTGCCGGCCTTCAAAGCAGAGATAGTTTCATTATATACTAATTTGCCGGTTCGGATTATTCTCCATTCCGAGCCACCCAGTCCGACCGAGGGAGAGCGCCATGGTGAGCGCGACCGCCCGCAAGCGAGCCGAGAGCAAGGCCCCGGGTCCGAAGCACAATATCGAGGCGATGCGAGAAGCTTTCTACGAGCGCATCGCCAAACACGACATGACGCCGTTGTGGAAGGTGATGAAGAACGTCGTCACCAAGGAGCCGGTCACGCGCTGCCACCCTGTGATCTGGCACTACGACGACATCAAGCGCCTGGTGATGGAA
>DASQXF010000368.1:0-6227 GCA_035639895.1 Xanthobacteraceae bacterium | reverse complement strand
CCTCGTCGGCGACGCGCTCAAGGGCACCTTTGCCGTGCTGCTCGTCTATTTTTATTACGGGAGCGAATACCGCTATTTCGGCCACGAACTCGCGCTCCCCGCCGCGGCCGGCGCCTTCCTCGGCCACCTCTTCCCGATCTGGCTCGGCTTCAAGGGCGGCAAGGGAGTTGCCACCTATATCGGCCTGCTGCTGGCGCTGGCGTGGCCCATCGCGATTGCGTTTGCGCTGATCTGGGCCGCGGTCGCGGCGCTGACCCGCTATTCCTCGCTCGCGGCGCTGGTGGCGAGCGCGGCGACGCCCTTTGCCCTGTGGCTCATGGGCGAGCACCCGGAGGCGATGCTGTTCGCTTTGCTCACCGCACTGTTATGGATCATGCACCGCGCCAATATCGCGCGGCTCGTCAAAGGCACCGAGCACAAGATCGGCGCGTCCTCGGCGGCGTGACTTCGGCGCATAGGGCTCTCAGTGCGCACGTCATGCCCGGACTTGTTCCGGGCATCCACGTCTTTCACCTGTCCGGCAACGAAGACCGTGGATGCCCGCGACAAGCGCGGGCATGACTGCGATTTGATCGATCGGAGGCGCTCGTTGCCGTCGCCTAGCGATCGCAAAGATCGGTTGGGCCAATAATCACGCCGGCAATTCCTTGCTCGACCGGCGTGCATTCTACTCCCAGTCCTCGATTCGGCTGGACCGCCGGAGTTCCGATCACTCGTATAGTGGCGCTTGGCGGAGGAAAAGTCAGTGGAGGCGACTGGCTTTGCTGGCCTCTCGTGGCGCTTGAGGAAAGCGCGGACGATCCGACTTGCTGCTGCGCGGAGGCCGAGGAAGAGCACAGGGACACGATCACGATAGCAAGAGCGAGATTCATCTCAACAGCGCGCACTTTGACTGCTCCAATCGAGCGCTTGACGGTTCCTTGCCGACCGAACGTTAACTCACTTTGCTTTGCGCGGCTCGTCAACGGGATATAGGCATTCCTGGCGCAATCCGGGTTGTCCCTCTTGGGCACATCGGCGATGTTACACCGCTGTCGGCTGGCCGGGGCGCGAGGTGGGTGAAGCAAACAAGAGCGTGCGGCTCAGCGACGAGCAGCGGCTCGACTGGCTGCGCCTCATCCGCAGCGACAATGTCGGCCCGCGCACCTTCCGCGCGCTGATTAATCACTATGGCGGGGCGCGTGCCGCGCTCTCGGCGCTGCCCGATCTCGCCCGCCGCGGCGGCGCGAAGGGCCCTCCGCGCATCCCCTCCCGCGAGGACGCCGAGCGCGAGCTCAGGGCGGCGCACGCCCTCGGCGTGGGCTTTGTCGCGCTGGGCGAACCCGATTACCCGCACCGCCTGCAGATGATCGATGATGCGCCGCCGCTCTTGGCCGTGCGCGGCAACGCCGCCGCGCTCAGCGCGCCCGCGGTCGCCCTTGTCGGCGCGCGCAATGCATCGGCCGCGGGCATGCGCTTTGCCGAGGGGCTCGCGCGCAAGCTCGGCGCCGCCGGCCTAGCCATCGTCTCCGGGCTGGCGCGCGGCATCGACGCTGCCGCGCATCGCGCGAGTCTCGCCACCGGCACAATCGCCGTGCTCGCCGGCGGCCACGACCATATTTATCCGCGCGAACACATCGAGCTTGCCGAGGCCATCCTGGCGCATGGCGCCCTGGTGTCCGAAATGCCGTTCGGACACGAGCCTCGGGCGCGCGACTTCCCCCGCCGCAATCGGCTCATCTCAGGACTCTGCGCCGGCGTCGTAATCGTGGAGGCGGCCAGGCGCTCGGGCTCGCTGATCACCGCGCGCTTTGCGCTCGAACAGGGGCGCGAGGTTTTCGCAGTGCCGGGCTCACCGCTCGACCCGCGTGCCGAGGGCACGAACGACCTGATCAAACAGGGCGCAACGCTGGTCAGCGATGCTGGGGACGTGATCGCGGTGCTGCGGCCGATCCTGGGCGCACAGGTCGAACTTCGCGCCGAAGAGCCCGAGGCGCCCGCGCCGGGCGCCGAACCCGGCACCGCCGAGCGCGCGTGCATCATCGGATTGCTCGGTCCGACTCCCGTGCCGATTGACGATCTGGTGCGACTGTCTGGAAGCTCGCCCGCGATCGTACGTGTGGTGCTGCTCGAGCTCGAGCTTGCGGGCCGCCTCGAGCGCCACGGCGGCGCGCTCGTGTCGCTGCTATAGCGAATTGCACTGCCGGTCGGTGCGGGTCCCAGGCGTAGTATGAAGGAGAGCCCGAAACGACTCACATATCCCCGAAAGGCTTCCGATCTTCGTCGGTCCGTATCGGCACCAGGCTCGGCGCGAGTCCCATCGCCCGCAGCGATGCCATCATCCCGATGTACCAGATGATCCACATGGCCCTATCCCCCGAACCGAACCCACGACGGGTTCCAGGCCCGGAACTGTCCGCGCCAACGGGGGTGGAATTGGGGCTTGTTGCGTCAGGCCAAGTCGAAAAGCTCGCGATGTGACTTTCCGGCAACGGGAGGAACGCTCGGAGTCGGGTGCGCGATCTCGCGCACGCGCTGGCAATGGAGGCCACGACCAAAGATTGTTGGCGGCGGCGCCAAACAGCGCCAGTCAGCATTTGATTCATGATCTCTGCATTCTCCCGCAAAGGACTAGCTTTTCACCATAAAATGGCGCTGGCGCGTGGCGGGATTCAGCGCTGTGCAACCCCTACCGTAAAGTCGCGGGTGCGCTCCCCTGCAGACCCTCGGTTTGACAGGAAGGGTTGACATCCCCATGTTTCGCCGCGACAAGGGCGCCCGATTCCGGCGGACCGGCCTCCCTGCTCTTCCTTCAACTCTTTGGAATTGCATGAATATCGTTGTCGTCGAGTCTCCGGCCAAGGCGAAGGCGATCAATCGCTACCTTGGCTCGGGCTACGAGGTGATGGCTTCGTTCGGGCACGTGCGCGACCTGCCGGCCAAGGACGGATCGGTCGATCCCGAGCACAATTTCCGCATGATCTGGGAGGTCGACGACAAGTCCCAGAAGCGCCTCAACGATATTGCCCGCGCGCTCAAGGGGGCGAACAAGCTCATTCTCGCCACCGACCCCGATCGCGAAGGCGAGGCAATTTCCTGGCATGTCCTCGAAGTCCTGAAGGAGAAGCGCGCGCTGAAGCAGCAGGCGGTCGAGCGGGTGGTGTTCAACGCCATCACCAAGCAGGCGGTGCTCGACGCCATGAAGCACCCGCGCACGATCGACGGCGCGCTGGTCGATGCGTATCTCGCCCGCCGCGCGCTGGACTATCTCGTCGGCTTCACTCTATCGCCGGTGCTGTGGCGCAAGCTTCCGGGCGCGCGCTCCGCCGGGCGGGTGCAGTCCGTGGCGCTGCGGCTCGTGTGCGACCGCGAGCTCGAAATCGAAAAATTCGTCCCGCGCGAATACTGGTCGCTGGTGGCCACGCTCGCCACGCCGCGCCGCGAGGAGTTCGAGGCGCGCCTCGTCGGGGCCGACGGCCAGAAAATCCAGCGGCTCGACATCGGCTCCGGCGCCGAGGCCGAAGCCTTCAAGCAGGCGCTGGAGAATGCGAGCTTCGTTGTCGCCAATGTCGAGGCCAAGCCTGCGCGGCGCAACCCGCCGCCGCCGTTCACCACCTCGACCTTGCAGCAGGAGGCAAGCCGCAAGCTCGGCTTTGCACCCGCACACACGATGCGCGTTGCGCAGCGCCTCTACGAGGGCGTCGATATCGACGGCGATACCGTCGGCCTCATCACGTATATGCGAACCGATGGGGTCGACGTCGCGGAAGAGGCACTCGCCGCCGCGAGGCGCCTAATCGGCACCGATTACGGCAGGGACTATGTGCCGCCCTCGCCTCGCCAGTACCAGGCCAAAACGAAGAATGCGCAAGAGGCGCACGAGGCGATCCGCCCGACCGACCCCGGACGCCGACCGCGCGAGGTGAATTCGTTTCTCGACCGCGACCAGGCGCGGCTCTACGAACTGATCTGGCTGCGCATGCTCGCGAGCCAGATGGAATCCGCTGAGCTCGAGCGGACCACGGCGGATATCACCGCCGACGCTGGCGGCCGCATCATCGATCTGCGTGCGACCGGGACCGTCGTGAAATTCGACGGCTTCCTCACGCTCTACCAGGAGGGCGAGGACGACGTCGCGAGCGATGAGGATGGGCGGCGTCTCCCGGAGATGAGCGCGGGCGAGAACCTCGCCAAGCGCAAGATCGACGCCAGCCAGCACTTCACCGAGCCGCCGCCGCGTTACTCGGAAGCATCACTGGTCAAGCGCATGGAGGAGCTCGGCATCGGCCGACCGTCCACCTACGCCTCGATCCTGCAGGTGCTCAAGGATCGCGGCTACGTGCGCATCGACAAGAGGCGGCTGGTGCCCGAGGACAAAGGGCGGGTGCTGACCGCATTCCTGGAAAGCTTCTTCGCCCGCTACGTGGAATACGATTTCACCGCCGGGCTCGAGGAGCAGCTCGACCGCATCTCCAATAATGAGATCGCCTGGCGCGATCTGCTGCGGGATTTCTGGCGCGAATTCACCGCCGCCGTCGGCGACATCAAAGAGCTGCGGGTCGCTCAGGTGATCGACACGCTCGACGAGATGCTGGCGCCGCACCTCTTCCCGGCGCGGGCGGACGGCGCCGATCCGCGCAAATGCCCGAGCTGCGAAACCGGCCGGCTCTCGCTCAAGCTCGGCAAGTTCGGCGGCTTCATCGGCTGTAGCAATTACCCCGAGTGCCGCTATACGCGCCAGCTCGCGCCGGGCAATGGCAACGGCGCCCCCGAGAACGGGATGAAAAAGCTCGGGGAGGATCCGGCGACCGGGCTTGAAGTGACGTTGCGCTCGGGCCGGTTCGGGCCGTATATCCAGCTTGGCGAAACAACAGACGGCGAGAAGCCCAAACGCGCCGCCCTGCCGAAACGTCTCTCCGCCGACGACGTCGATCTCGACCGCGCGCTCGGGCTCCTCTCGCTGCCGCGCGAAGTCGGCAAGCATCCGGATGACAGCGAACCGATCATCGCGGGCGTGGGTCGCTTCGGGCCCTACGTGCAACACGGCAAGACCTACGCCAATCTCACCACCGGGGACGACGTGCTCACCATCGGGCTCAACCGAGCCGTCGCACTGATCGAGGAAAAGCGCGCCAAACGCGGACAAAAAGGTCGCCGCGGCGCGGACCCCGGCCGCACGCTCGGTGAGCACCCCGACAAGGGCGGCCCCATCGTGGTCAAGACCGGACGCTATGGGCCCTATGCCAGCCACGATGGGATCAATGCCACGTTGCCCGCGCACCTCAGCCCGGACTCGATCACCCTCGAACAAGCCGTCGGCCTGTTGGAGGCAAGGAGCGCGCGCGGCGGCGGTAAAAGGCGCGCCGCCGTCAAGCCGCGCGGCGGGGAGGGCAAAGTTGACCCCAAAAAGCCCGCCAAACCGCCCCCGCAAAAGCGGCAAAGGAGTCCTCACGCAAAGGCAGGGAGTGAGTGATTAGGGCGTACCACCCTATACTTTTGGCTGGCAAAACCGGTCGCTGGTACCCATGTATCAAACAATAAGCGAGTCTTGCTCGCGGATTTTATTTCGTGAAAAGCCCCCATAAGAAGCCTGCGTTTCCCTCCAAAGACGACCTGCTCGCCTTCATCCGCCAAGCACCTGGCAAAATCGGCACCCGCGAGGTCGCGCGCGCCTTCGGCTTGAAGAACGCCGACCGAGCGACACTCAAGCGCGTGCTGCGCCAGCTTGCCGACGAGGGCTTGATCGAACGACGGCGCAAGAAGCTGCATCACCCCGGCAGTCTGCCCCACGTCGTGCTCGGCGACATCACCGCGCGCGATGCCGACGGTGAGCTGATCGCCCTGCCGAGCGAATGGGACGAGGCCGAGCACGGCCCCGCTCCGCGGATTCGCGTGCGCATTCCGCGCCGCGCGCGATCGAGCGAAGTTGCGGGTGTCGGTGATCGCGCCCTGCTGCGGGTCGAGGAGAGCGGCGAGATCGACGATGCGATCCGCTATAGCGGACGGGTCATCAAGCTCATCGACCGCGGCCGGCAGCGCGTGCTCGGCATTTTCCGCGCGGCGCCGGGCGGCGGCGGACGCCTTGCGCCGATCGACAAGAAATCGGTCGGCCGTGAGCTTGCGATTCCGCCGGGCGCCGGCGGTGACGCGCGCGACGGCGACCTGGTGGCGGTCGAGGTCGCGGCGCGGCGAAGCGGTTATGGGCTGCCCAGCGCGCACGTGACCGAACGGCTCGGCTCGCTTGCGAG
>DASQXF010000367.1:0-2720 GCA_035639895.1 Xanthobacteraceae bacterium | reverse complement strand
GCGCCGGTCACCTGAAGCCGCTTCGGCTCGGCGGCCGCATAGACGACGATGGAAGGCACTCCAAGGCCGTACTCAGCGACCGAAAGTTGCAGGGTTGGTAGCGTTTTTGATTCGGTCGGGCTTGCGGCGACGGCCGCTACGCGCGCAGGCGCATGGGTGGCGGCCACTGCCATCGAAGGCGGCAGGATGCCGTGGCGCACGAATCCGCTTCGCAGCGGCGCTTCATAACCTTGAGCGGAGAACCGGCTCGCCGCAACAGCGAGCATGCTGGCCGCCACCTGGCTGAAAAAGGTCGGCACGACGGAGGCGGCACGAATGCCTTGGACCAGAACGGCGCCGATGTCTTGGCTCACTTGCAGCAGGGCGGCTTCGTCTCTTGTGTCCTGCGTGGCCAGCATTCCGGCCAATCCTTCGAAGAACGCGCCGGTGAAAACGCGAGAGAAGGAGTGCGGCTCCGAGCTCAGTGACGTAGCCGGTGCCGTGGTCGGAAGGGTGTCGGGATCTCGGTAGAAGAAGCTGTTCACCGCGTTGCGCAAACAGTCGGGCTCGACCGCGGAAGGAACGGATTGACGGATGGCCCAGCCGAGCTGTTCCGCCAAACGGGAAAGCCGCGACGCACGACGAAGCACGCCGCCCGTTTCCGCCAAAACGCCATCGCGCACGCTCGGCAGTTGGAGCGCCGATAGGATCGCGCTCATGTCGCCGAACGATTCGTGGAAGGCGGCGACTTCCAGGCTTGCCGCGTCGAACAACTGCGGCTTGAACGCATCGAGAAGGGCATGACCGAGCTCGTGGCACACGACATCGGGACTCTCGCCGGAAAAGACCGTGCGTCCCGCGGCCACACCGTGGAAGAACTTCAAGCCCACGCGGTCGTAAAAGGCGTTGAGATCGACCCCGAAATCGAGGTCCACCGGCAGGATGGGGCCTACTTCCCAGGACAGTCCCGGCAGCAATGCCCCCCAGAAGTCGGCGCCGCGTCGCAACGCTTCAGCGGCCGTCCAGTAGCGAAACTCCGCGGTTCCGGGCGGATGCGGCTTGGCCGGCGGAGCAGACGCCGGATGAACGATTCGGACGGGGAGGGGCTGATCGCGCACAACAGGGACAGGTCGTTGGATGACTTGGCCTCCGCTCGGTTGGTTACCGGCGGCGGGATCGTCCTCCCACGCGTTGATGACGGCTTTAGGCTGGCGTTCCGTCGCTGCCGCGCGTGCTTTGCCTCTGCGCTTACTGCGCGCGGCCGACGTCTTCGACCCGCGCTTGGATCGCTTCTTCGCCATCTGATCTCTCCTGTTGCTGCATCGCCGACGTGTCACCATTGGCGAGACGAACTCGCGCTGGCGGCGGCCGCGCCATTATCGTCGGTTCGCTGGCGATACCGGGTGAGCTAGATCACGTTGCGTTGAAAAACCGGCGCTGATCGCGCCGGAGGTGTCGCCCGCGCGAAAAGCCTAGCCGCTCGTTGTTTGCTGAGTTTGCATGGCATGTCGGCGCAGCCTCCTTGCGAACCACCACGCCAATGCGACCAGCGCGACGGCGGTCGCCGCGAATAGCGGAACGGCGGTGAAGCGGTCGAAGACGAGCGCTGCGATGGCGACGCCCAGCGTTTGGCCGAGATAGATCGCGGAGGAAAAGATCGCCACCGCGGTGCCGCGCGCCTGCGGCGTCATCTGAGTGGCATTCGTCTGCAACGTGTTGTGAAGCGCATAAAATCCGAGCCCGATTGCGGTGACCGCGATGGGCGCGATCCACCAGACGCGGGCGATGGCGAGCATCAGATAGGCAAGCCCGAGAAGCAGCCCGCCAAAGATCGCGAGCCCCGCTTGTCCGAAGCGGTTGAACAGGAGCGAAACGCAAGCGGCATAGAGGAGCCCGCCCACCCCGAACGTGCCGACGATCAGCCCGATCGCCCCGAACGACAGCGCGAAGCGCAGATGTAGGTCGGCGCCGATATAAGCGAACGCGCCCCAGGCGACGCTTGCCTCGATGAACACGGCGATGATGACGAGGCGCGCCCAGGGATTGGAGAGCACCGCGACATAATCGGCGATGAAACCGCGCGCGGACTCACCCGCGCGATGGCTGGCGCGGGTACGCGGGTTGGTCAGAAGCTCGAAGAGGAGTCCTGCAGTTGCCAGCGCGAACATTCCCGCCAGCACGAAGAATACGTAGCGCCAGCCGAACAGATCGCCGAGCACGCCGCCTGCCGCTTGGCCGAAGAGCTGGCCTGAGATCTGCCCTGTGAGATAGCGCCCAAGAATCGGCTGGCGGCGCTCGTAGGGCGTCACGTCTCCGACATAGGCCATGGAGAGCGGAATGATCCAGCCGGCCGCAGCGCCCGACGCAAAGCGCGCAAGCGCGAGCGCCGACAGCGATTGCGCGATGCCGCACAGGGCCACCAGCACCGAGGCGAGCGCGCACATCGCCGCGACGGTGCGATATTTGCCGAATCGGTCTCCCACCGGCCCGATGATGAGCTGGATCGAGCCGTGGCTCACCGCATAGGCCGCAACCACGATCGAGGCTTCGCCCACGGTGGTTCCGAAGTCAGCGGCGATCTGCGGCAGGAGCGAGTCGGTGACCCGCACCATCGCTTGGCTCGCGAAGCCCGCGCCCGCCAACAGGATGATCGAGCGTGTCGGCACGTTCTGTACGGCGATAGCCGGTTTCAATTGCGTTCGATCCCTTCGCGTCATGCCCGCGCTTGTCGCGGGCATCCA
>DASQXF010000366.1:0-3875 GCA_035639895.1 Xanthobacteraceae bacterium | reverse complement strand
CAGCTGGATTGGAACGACGAAAGCGCGTGCCGCAGCCTGTGCGTCCGCGCAGCGCCGATCTTCTCGCCTGGTATGACCGCCATCGCCGCACGCTGCCCTGGCGCGCGGCGCCGGGTGAGCAACGCGATCCTTATCGCGTGTGGCTCTCCGAAATCATGCTGCAGCAGACCACGGTGAAGGCGGTCGCGCCATATTTCGCGCGCTTCATTGCGCGCTGGCCAAGCGTGCATGCGCTTGCCGCCGCGCCTCTTGCGGAGGTGCTGAGCCTGTGGGCGGGGCTCGGCTATTACGCGCGCGCGAGACATCTCCACGCCTGCGCGAAGGTCGTGGTCGAGCGCCACGGCGGATGCTTTCCACAGGACGAAGCGGCGCTTGCCGCGTTGCCGGGCATCGGTCCTTATACTGCGGCCGCGATCGCGGCGATCGCGTTCGACGTGCCGGCCGCGGCGGTTGATGGCAACGTCGAGCGCGTGGTGGCGCGGCTTTTCGCTCTCGATGAGGAACTCCCGGCTGCCAAGGCAAAACTTCGGCGGTTTGCTCAATCCCTCATCCCGATGCAGCGCGCCGGCGACTTTGCGCAAGCGCTCATGGATCTCGGCGCGACCATTTGCACGCCGAAAACGCCGGCTTGCGTGCTGTGCCCGTGGATGCACGCATGTGCCGCGCGCCGTCGCGGCGATCCCGAGACGTTTCCGCTCAAGGCGCCGAAGAAAGAGGGACGCCTGCGCCGCGGCGCGGCCTTCGTCGTTCTTCGCCGCGACGGCTTCGTGCTCGTACGCTCGCGCCCGCCGCGGGGATTGCTCGGCGGCATGACCGAGGTCCCGACGACCGAATGGACGCACGATTTCGTCGGCGGCACCGAGCTTGCGCCGCGGCTGCTGCGCGCGCGGCCGAAATGGCGACGCGTGACCGGCGTCGTCAGGCACGTGTTCACGCATTTCCCGCTGGAGCTCGTCGTGTACCGCGCCAGCGTTGCGGCGGACGCGCAAGCACCGCGCGGCGCGCGTTGGGTTCGCCTTGCACGGCTTGCCGACGAGGCACTGCCCAACGTCATGCGCAAAGTATTGGCGCATGCGCTAGGATAGCGCCGGGACGATCCCAGAGATCGCAGCCGAGCACGGGAGGCCTGCCATGGAATTCACGCGACGCGATCTCACCGCCGCTGCCGGCGCAACCGCAGCAACGACGTTCAGCCGCACCGCGCTCGGCGGTTGGGAGCCGAGCGAGCGCTATCCGGATCCGGCGATCCAGATCCTTGATCCAAGCTTTGCAAAATATCGGCTGGCGAACGCGGGCGTCGAGCGGCTCGCGACCGGCATGCGCTGGTGCGAGGGGCCCGTCTATTTCGGTGACGCGCGCTGTCTGCTTTGGAGCGACATCCCCAACAACCGCATCATGCGCTGGGATGAAGGGACGGGACGCGTGAGCGTCTATCGCCAGCCTTCGAATAATGCCAATGGCAATACGCGCGACCGCCAGGGCCGTCTCGTGACCTGCGAGCATGACGCCAGGCGCGTGACGCGCACCGAATATGACGGCACCATCACGGTGCTGATCGACAAATTCGACGGCAAGCCGCTCAACTCCCCCAACGACGTCGTGGTCAAATCCGACGACTCGGTCTGGTTCTCCGATCCGCCGTTCGGCATCCTCGGCAATTACGAGGGTCACATGGCCACGCCCGAACTGCCGACCAACGTCTATCGGCTCGATCCAAAGTCAGGCCGTGCGACGGTGGCGGCTGGCGATATCAACCGGCCGAACGGGCTTGCTTTCTCGCCCGACGAAAAGAAGCTTTACATCGTCGAGTCGGGGCTGACGCCGCGCGTGATCCGCGTCTACGACGTCAACGATGACAAGCTTGCCAACGGCCGCACCTTCCTCACCGCCGAGCCCGGAGGCACGCCCGACGGCATGCGCTGCGACGTCGACGGCAATTTGTGGTGCGGCTGGGGTATGGGCAACCCGCAACAGGACGGGGTCAAGATTTTCGATCCGAACGGCAAGCCCATCGGCTTCATTGCATTGCCGGAGCGCTCGGCCAACGTCTGCTTCGGCGGCGTCAAGCGCAACCGGTTGTTCATGGCCGCCAGCCATTCGGTCTATTCGCTCTACGTCAACACGCAGGGCGCGCCGGGCGGGTGAGCAGCACTGCTCTGCTCCGACAGCATTGCCGTTGACTCGTCATACCGGGCTTGACCTGTGCATCCATCTCTTCGCAAGAAGAGTCTTTACAAAAATGGATGGATTGCCGGGTCAAGCCCGGCAATGACTCAAGGCGCGATTGCTACGCCCGCATCTGCGCCCTGATCTCGGCGCGCAGCGCATCGATGGAGACCAGGCCCTGCGGCGTCTCTACGTGCCAGAATGCCCAGCCGTTGCACGCGTCCAAGCCTTGCGCCAACGCGCCAATGCGGTGGATCGAGCCGACCGCATCGCCCAGCGCAATCACGCCTTCGGCACGCACCATCGCTTCGACTTTGCGCTTGGCGTCGCGCAGCCGTGCCCCCGGAGCGATCAGCCCGCGCTCGATGAGCGCCGAGAACGGTACGCGCGGCGCCTCGCGCGCGGTCATGAACGGCGCGAGCGTCGGCGCCGGCAGCGGCACGACCGCGGCGATGCGTGCTTGCGCGGCGGCGGCATAGGCGCTCTCGCGCTCGATTGCGATGAAACGGCGGCCGAGGCGCTTGGCCACCGCGCCCGTCGTGCCGCTGCCGCAGAACGGGTCGAGCACGAGGTCGTCGGGGCGTGACGACGCGAGAATGACGCGCGCGAGCAGCGCCTCGGGTTTCTGGGTTGGGTGCAGCTTCTTGCCGTTGTCGCCTTTGAGCCGCTCCTCGCCGGTGCAGAGCGCGATGGTCCAGTCCGAGCGCACCTGCACGTCGTCGTTGCCGGCCTTGAGCGCTTCGTAATTGAAGGTGTAGCCCTTGCCGCCCGGCTCGCGCGCCGCCCAGATCAGCGTCTCGTGCGCGTTGGTGAAGCGCCGGCCGCGAAAATTCGGCATCGGATTTGATTTGCGCCACACTACGTCGTTGAGGATCCAGAAGCCCAAGTCCTGCAGGATCGCGCCGACGCGGAAGATGTTGTGATACGACCCGATCACCCACAGCGTCGCCTCGCGTTTCATTACGCGCTGGCACGCCATCAGCCAGGCGCGGGTGAAATCGTCGTAGGCTGAAAAGCTCGAAAACTTGTCCCACGCGTCGTCGACCGCATCGACGCGAGAATCGTCGGGACGCTTGAGGTCGCCTTGCAGCTGCAAATTATAGGGCGGATCGGCGAAAACGAGGTCGACCGATTCCGTCGGCAGCTTTGCCATTTCGGCAATGCAGTCGCCGATCAGAATTCGGTTGGTCTCGACCGAACTCAAACTGACGCGGGGCGCCCGAGCGGACGCCCCGCGACGCGATCCAACCATGACTCAGGACTCTGACTCAGGCGACGCGGCCGGTGACGCGCGACCTACAACCGACGGAGCGCACTATGAAGGCGCGCGGTAAAAATCGGCTTAACCGGGCGCGCGGCTATTGGGAAAGAAGTGTCCGGAACGTATATTGATGCAGACGCGTTGATCGACGCTGGTAAACAAAGATCAACCGCTGCGGCGGCCGTGTGGCGAGCGGCGGGCAAGGAGGCGAAGCCATGCGGTTGGACGATCTGCCGGAAAGCGGCAACGTCGAGGATCGACGTGCGGAGGGCGGTTTCGGCGGCGGCGGTGGGTTCGGCATGCCGATCGGCGGCGGCGGACTGAGCATCGGCGCCATCGTGGCGCTTGGTCTCATCGGCTGGGCGCTCGGTATCGATCCGAGTCTACTCATCGGCGGTGCCGAGGTTTTGACCCGCCCCAGTCAGCCGCAGGTGCAGGCGCCTCCCAC
>DASQXF010000365.1:0-14758 GCA_035639895.1 Xanthobacteraceae bacterium | reverse complement strand
GTCCTTTGCACAGCTCGCCGATCGCGTCCTGCACGTGGCGTTCGCTTTCCGAATCGAGCGCCGCGGTCGCCTCGTCGAGCAGGATGATCGGCGCATCCTTGAGCAGCCCGCGGGCGATGGCAATGCGCTGACGCTCGCCGCCGGCGAGCTGCAGTCCATGTTCACCGACCGGCGTGTCATACCCGCGCGGGAACGCCATGATGAAGTCGTGGGCGTAAGCGGCCTTGGCCGCGGCGACGATCTCGGCCTCGGTCGCGCCTGAGCGCCCCAGCGCGATGTTCTCGCGCACCGAGCCGCGAAATAGAAAAACATTCTGCCCGACATAGGCGACCTGGCTGCGCAACGACTGGCGCGACACCGCCCCGATGTTCTGCCCGTCGATAATGACGGCGCCGCCATCGACCTCATAGAAGCGCAGCATCAAATTGAAGATCGTCGACTTGCCGCCGCCCGAGGGTCCCACTAACGCCGTGACCTTTCCGGGCTCGGCGACGAAGGACAGGTTCTTGATCACCTTCTCGCCGGGACGGTATGCGAACTGCACGTTTGCGAATTCCACCCGTGCCCGCGAAAGCTTGAGCGGCGGCTTGCCTTCCTCGGCGGGTTCCGTGGGCGGATGGTCGATGACGTCGAACAGAATGCGCACACCCACCAGTCCGCTGTTGAGGTCGAGATTGAGGCGGGCAAGGCGCTTGGCCGGCTCGTAAGCGAGCATGAAGGCGGCGAGAAACGAGAAGAATTGACCCGGGGTTGCTCCGGTCTCGATCACCCGGAAGCCGCCGTAAACCAGCGCTCCGGCGATTGCGAAGCCGCCGAGGGCCTCCATCAGCGGGCCCGAGCGATAAGCGACCCGCGCCCATTTGTTCGACTCGTGCTCAAGCTCCGCAACACGTGAGTCGAAGCGCTCGCGCATGGCGTCTTCGAGCGTGAACGCCTTGAGAATACGTATGCCCTGCAGCGTTTCCTGCAGCGTCTCGAGAATACGCGCGCTGCCGGTGAACTGATGGTGCGCGATGGTCTTGATGCGGCGAATCATCTTACGCAGGATCAGCATGGCCGGCGGCACGACGATGATGCTGAGCGCGGAGAGCACGGGGTCTTGCACGGCCATGACGGCGAGAAGACCGATGAGAGAAAGGAAATCGCGACCGAACGATGTGATCAGCAGGTTCAGCACCTGGCTGGCGGCGGCCGCACCAGTGGTAAGCCGCGCCATGAACTCGGAGCTGTGACGGTCGGCAAAAAAACCGATGTTGTGCCGGAGCAGCTTGGCGAACATCTGCCGCTGGTTATCGGCGATGATCCGGTTGCCAATGCGGGCGAGCATCACCGCCTGCCCATAAGTGGCCATTCCCTTGATCATGAAGATCACGGCGGTGACGAGCGCGAGAATGACTATTCCGGTCAGATTCTTGTGGACATACGCCTGATTGATCACATCGCCGACCAAATAGGCGCCGAGCGCGGTGCTGGCAGCGGCTATTCCCATCAGGCCGAATGCGAGTGCATAGCGTCGCCATTGACCCGCGGCCTGCTCTACGAGCAATCGGCGGACCAAAACGGCCGTGCCGTTGGGGTCGGCAAACCATCGTTGAAAATACGACTTGAGCATGCCCATCCATTACGCGGCGCGAGTAGGCTCGGCTGCGCTGCGGCGAGCCGTTCTTGCCCAGCCCAGCGTGGTTTTCAAGCGGAAATCAACGACTCTGCAGACGTCAGCCGGTATGCGTCAGAAGCTTGCGTTCCCATGCCAGCGCGTGGCACACGATGGTGCCCAGATCGTCGAAATGCGGCTGCCATTTGAGCACGGCGCGGGCGCGGTCGGAAGCCGCTACGAGCCATGCGGGATCTCCCGACCGCCGGGGAGCGGATTCGACCCTGAAGTCGACGCCGGACACGCGCTTGACCGTATCGATCACTTCGAGCACCGAGAAGCCCCGGCCGTAACCGCAGTTGAGCGTGATAGCGGCGCCGCCCGTGCGCAGATACGCCAGCGCGTCGGAATGCGCCCGGACGAGATCGGACACGTGGATATAATCACGGATGCAGGTTCCGTCCGGCGTCGGATAGTCGGTGCCGAAGATCTCCACTTTCGGCCGCAGGCCCAGCGCCGTTTCCACCGCGACCTTGATAAGGTGGGTCGCCCCTTTCGTCGATTGGCCGGTGCGGCCGAGGGGATCGGCGCCAGCGACATTGAAGTAGCGCAAGATGACGGGGCGCAGACCATGGGCGCTCGCCGCATCCCGCAGCATGATCTCGGTCATCAGCTTGGAGGACCCATAGGGCGAGGTTGGAACCGTGACATCCTCTTCGCGTGCCGGTATCCGCTCGGGATTGCCATAGACCGCGGCGGTCGAGGAGAAGATGAAATGGCGCACGCCCCCTTTGACAGCGGCCTCGATCAAGGCGCGCGAGTTCACCGTGTTGTTGCGGTAGTAGGCGAGCGGATCACGAACCGAATCCGGTACGACCACGGAGGCGGCGAAATGGATGATAGAATCGATTCGATGCTTGGCGATCAATTCGGTCACGAGCGGTTGATCGCCGGCATCGCCGATGACGAGCGAGGCGCCCTGCGCGACCGCCCAATCGAAGCCGGTTGCAAGGTTGTCGAGCACCACCACCGGCTCTCCGGCCTCGAGGAGGGCGTGAACCATGTGGCTTCCGATATAGCCGGCACCGCCGGTGACCAGGACCGTCATGCGGGAGGCCCACTCATGTGCCTTGGCGTCGCTGCTTGCGCCCTCGTGAGCATTCGCTCGCTGGCGTGAATGCACGCATTCGCGCCCGGTGACAAGCCGCCAGGGCCCGCACAGGGCTTTTGCAAATGTCCGATATCCTGTTCATCAAGACTTCATCGCTCGGCGACGTGATCCACCACATGCCGGCGCTGACGGAGGCGCGGCGGCAACGGCCACGGGCACGGTTCTGCTGGGTCGTAGAGGAGGCATTCGCTCCGCTGGTTCGGATTCATCCGGCCGTCTCCGACGTCATCCCGATTGCGTCGCGCCGCTGGCGGGGGGCACTGCTTGCATCATCGACATGGCGTGAGATCGCTGGCTTCGCTCGCGTCCTGCGGGCGCGCACCTACGATGATGTCATCGACACCCAAGGCTTGGTGCGCTCCGCGCTCGTTGCGCGGCTCGCCCGCGGTCGGCGGCACGGCTACGAAGCGGACAGCATCCGCGAGCCGGCCGCGTCCTGGTTTTACGACGTGAAGCATCGTGTCGCGCGCGACCTCCACGCGATCGCACGCAATCGCATGCTGACCGGGCTCGCGCTCGGCTACACGCCCGATAGCGGCATCGACTTCGGGCTGTCGCGCAAGGAGATTAGAGAAACGACCGGAGCGCCATACGGGATCCTGCTTCATGCTACGGCGCGCGTGGAAAAGGAGTGGCCCGAGGCCTCGTGGATCGCGCTGGGTCGCGCGCTTTCCGCGCGCGGCAGTTCGCTCTTATTGCCATGGGGGACCGAGGCGGAGCACGCGCGCAGCAGGCGCATCGCTGCGGCGCTCGCGAATGCCCGCGTCGCAGAGCGGCAACCGCTCGACCGAATGGCGGCGCTCATTGCGGGGGCATCCTTCGTCATCGGCGTGGATACCGGCCTCATCCATCTCGCGGCAGCGCTCGGCGTGCCGCTCGTCGCAATCTTTGCCGCGAGCGAGCCCGGGCTTACCGGCCCGATGGGGGCTGGACCGATCGTAGTGGTGGGAAACAAGCACAAGCAGCCGTCTGTCTCGGATGTCCTCGGTGCATTCGAACGGCTGGCCTAAGCCTTCGGCGCGGCAACTAGGCAATACGAGGCTCAGATCGACGCGCGTGCGGGTGCACCGGCAATGACTTGCCGGACGGATATGGCAACCTGATCAACGGTAATGTCGCGCATGCAGCGGTGATGGCCGAGGCGGCAGACCGGCTTGTGGCATGGACGGCACGGTAGCTCGTGCGCGGTTTCGATCGTTGCGGCGATCGGGTTGAGCGGAGCCCAGTGCCACGCGCTGGTCGGGCCGAAGATTCCGATAGCCGCTGTGCCGAGGGCGGCCGCGACATGCAGCAGACCGGAATCGTTCGATACCGCGAGATCAGCCGTGGCGAGCGCAAGAATAGCGTTGCGCAGGTCGGGCCCGGTGAGATCGCGGATATCGGCATGGTTGGCGATGTCGGCGGCAAGCTCCTTTTCGCTCGGTCCACCGACCACCCAGATCCAATGGCCCTCCGCGGCAAGCCGGCGCGCAAGCTCGGTGTAAGATTCGGCAGGCCAGCGCTTGGACGGGCCGACCGCGCCCGGTGCGAGCACAACGACGGTACGGTGGTCGGGCGCGAGCCCCAAGCGCCGGCGCCAGTTGGCACACTCGGGCGCCGACACCTTGAGTTCGGGCAATGGCCATGCGGCCGGCGCGGCCTCGCCTTGGGGCAAGGCCAGCATGGCGCAGCGGTCGACCATGCGCGGGAGCCGGCGCTCGCCATAGCGCAAATCATTGATCAGCCCAAAACGGGCTTCCCCGACGAAGCCAGTGCGACGCGGAATTCCGGCCAGCGCGGGCGCCAATGCGGCTTTCCAAGTCCGCGGCATGACCAACGCCTGAGCATAGTTTTCTGCCCGCAACCTCTGCGCAAGCGCGCGATGCTCCTTCCAGGCGAGCCGTCGGCGCGGCAAGTCGGCGACGATGCCCTTGCGCACCCCCGGCATATAGTCGAGGAGCGGGGCGACCATCGATGTGGTCAACACGTCGATTGCCGCGGTCGGCGCCCGTTGTTTCAGCAGTTTTACGACCGAGTGACAGCGAACGAAATCGCCGATCCACATGTAAGGAATGATTAGGATTGGCGAATTCGACATGTGTCCGTGGCACCGCGAGAGAGAAGCGAAAAACCCAATAGATCGTCAGTGTTAAACCCCGGCAGCCTTTGGCTGAGCCAAAACGGCGGTTAGCGCGCCTCTTGGGGTCTGTCCAGCGTGCCCAAGCCTACCAAAATTGCGGTCCGGCCGCTTTACGCTATCCGGCTCGAGAAGTTGCACGGTTGGACGCCCTGGGGCAAAGGGAAGCCGAGGAGCCGTGGCGAATGTTATTGGTCACCGGCGGAGCCGGCTTCATCGGGTCCAATCTGATCGCTGGCCTCAACGAGGCCGGGCGAACCGACATCGTGGTCAATGACGCGCTCGGCGACGCCGACAAATGGCGCAATCTCGGCAAGCGCCAGCTCGCCGATGTGGTGCCGCCGGACGACCTGATCGGCTGGCTGGATCGCCGCAAGCTTGACGCCGTCATCCATCTCGGCGCCATCTCGGACACCACCGCGACCGACGCCGACCTCGTCCTCGCCACCAATTTTCGTCTTTCCCTCAAGCTTCTGGATTGGTGCACGGCAACGCGCACGCGCTTCATCTATGCCTCTTCGGCCGCGACCTATGGCGACGGCGCCGTGGGCTTCGATGACGATTGGTCGGTGGCTGCGCTGCAGCGGCTCAAGCCCATGAATCTCTACGGCTTCAGCAAGCATCTGTTCGATCTCGCCTTAGCCGATCGCTTCGCAAATGGGGCAAAGCTTCCGCCGCAATGGGTGGGGCTCAAATTCTTCAACGTGTTCGGCCCGAACGAATATCACAAGGGCGAAATGATGAGTTTGGTCGCCAAGCGCTTCGAGGAGGCGAAAGGCGGCAAGCCGGTGCGTTTGTTCAAATCGAACCGCGACGGCGTCGGCGATGGCGAGCAGAAACGCGACTTCGTCTATGTCGATGATGCGGTGGCGGTCATGCGCTGGCTCCTCGACACGCCGTCGGTTTCGGGCATATTCAATGTCGGCACGGGTAAAGCGCGCAGTTTTCGCGATCTGATCACCGCCATGTTCCGCGGGCTCGGGCGCGAGCCGCAGATCGAATACATCGATATGCCTTCGGCGATCCGCGAGCAGTATCAATATTTCACCGAAGCCAAAGTCGAAAATCTGCGCCGGGCAGGCTACAACGGCGGCTTCACCCCGCTCGAGGAGGGGGTATATCGCTATGTTAGCTTGTTCCTGAATCAGCCTGACCGCTACCGATGAAGGTTGCCGCCCCGGTGGGTACCCAGCGACAACGCCATGTTTAATTTCGAGGACGCGCTCAAGCTCATTCCCGAGCAGACCATCGTCTGCGTCGGAGATTTAATGCTCGACGACTTCGTCTATGGCGAAGTATCCCGCATCTCTCCCGAGGCGCCTGCTCCGATTCTCGCAGTGAAACGCAACGAGCTCACGGTCGGCGGGGCAGGCAACGTTGCACGCAATATTGCGGCGCTTGGTGCGCGCTGCATTTTCCTCGGCGTCGTGGGAGAGGATGAAGCCAGCCGCACGCTGATGCGGGCGCTGGCCGCCGAGCCCTTGATCGAGCCCCATCTTGTCGTCGATGCAGCGCGTCCAACCACACGAAAGGTACGTTTCGTCTCCGAGCATCATTCCACCCATCTGTTGCGAGCGGACTGGGAGTTGGCGGAAGCGCTCAACGCCAAGACCGAGAAAGCTCTCATCGATCGCACACTGGCGGCTTTGCCGCGTGCGGCGAGCGTCGTCTTGTCCGACTATGCCAAGGGCACGTTGACGTCGCGCGTTATTCGGGAGGTGGTCGACACTGCGAGAAAGGCGGGAATACCGATCATCGTCGACCCCAAGGCAGTCGACTATTCGGTTTATCGTGGCGCGACGGTGATCAAGCCAAACCGCAAGGAACTGTCGGAGGCCACGCGCCAGCGCGTCGATTCCGATGCGGACGTGATTGCGGCGGCAGCGCAACTTAACCACCAATTGGGGACTGACGCTGTCGTCGTTTCGCTGAGCGACGCCGGCTTGATCCTGGTGCCGGCGGAGGGCGCCGCGGTTCATGTGCCCGCCTACCCTGTCAAGCTGAGAGACACGTCCGGTGCAGGCGATACCGTGGTTGCGGCGCTCGCGGTCCTGCTGGCGACCAAGGCAGGCTATGAGCCCGCGGTGCGTGCGGCCAATGCGGCTGCCGCAGTCGTTGTCGGCAAGCGCGGCACCGCGACGGTCTCGGCCGCGGAGCTACGCTCGCGCATTCTTCCCGCCGCTTCGCTCGCGCCGGAAGAGAAGATCATTTTCGACTGGTCGGTGCTCGACGAGCGGCTCGCCGAATGGCGCGACCTGCGCATCGGCTTCACCAATGGCTGCTTCGATCTGCTGCACCCCGGGCACGTTAAGCTCTTGTCCGAGGCCCGCGCGGCATGTGACCGACTGATCGTCGGCCTCAACGGCGACGCCTCGGTAAGACGCTTGAAGGGCGAGGGCAGGCCACTTCAGGAGGTGCACGCGCGAGCCGAAGTGCTGGCGGCGCTCGAGGCGGTCGACCTCGTCGTCGTTTTCGATCAGGATACGCCTGTCGAGCTGATCCGGCGCGTGCGTCCCAAGGTCTTGGCCAAAGGTGGCGACTACCGCCGCGAAGAGGTGGTGGGACACGAGTTCGTCGAGAGCGAAGGCGGCGAAGTGATCCTCATCGATCTCATGCCTGGTTTCAGCACAT
Source organism: Xanthobacteraceae bacterium (assembly GCA_035639895.1). Lineage (GTDB taxonomy): Bacteria > Pseudomonadota > Alphaproteobacteria > Rhizobiales > Xanthobacteraceae > VAZQ01. The sequence goes on along the minus strand of DASQXF010000365.1, from coordinate 7,246 downwards.
CCAAGATCGTACGCCGATCGCGCGTGCCTGCGGGCTAGGGATCTTGAGATCGTACGGAGCTGCGCGCATGACGCTTCCCGAGCGGCGCGAGCAGAGGCTGGTGCGCGAGTTTTTCGCGAGCGCGCAGTCGGGTTTCTTTGTCGAGGTCGGTGCCAATCGGCCGCAGCAGGAATCGCAGACCTGGCATCTGGAGCAGCTCGGTTGGACCGGCGTCCTCATCGAGCCGCAGCCCGACCTTGCCCGCGACCTCTGCCGTGCGCGCTCGGCCAAGGTGTTTGCCGTGGCTTGCTCGTCGCCCGAGAATGCGGGTCGGCGCATGCAGTTGCATGTTGCCGGCGCATTATCGGCGCTCGATCGCGACCGAATGGCGCCGGGTGCGCAGCCGGAACGAACCATCGAAGTACCGGTGAGAACGCTCGACGACATTCTGGAGGACGCCCATGCGCCGGTCGGGTTCGATCTCCTATCGGTCGATGTCGAGGGTCACGAACTCGAGGTGCTCACCGGATTTGACTTCGCCCGTTGGCGCCCGCGCCTGGTACTGCTCGAAGATCACGTCGCCAATCTCAAGAAGCACCGGTTTCTGCGAGCCGCCGGCTACCGGCTGATCCGTCGTTTCGAGAACAACGGCTGGTATGTTCCGCGTGAGGCAACGCGGGCCGTGACGCCGCGCGAACGCTGGGAGATTGTTCGCAAGTATTATCTCGCTCTGCCGTTCCGTGTCGCGCGTAACGCGTCGCGTGCGGTTCGCCGGCGGCTGAGGGAGCGCTTCGCCCATGACTTCCGACCTGTCAGGGCATCGGCGTGGTTCAATGGTGCAGGCCCTCGCGCTCCGTTGGCGCCGAGCCGGCGGCCGCTGATGCGGGCGGCCGCCGCAACGGGGCGGTTGGTGGCGCCGACCACGATTTCATTTCCTCGTAACGCTTGGCATAACGATAAAAGGTGCCTTCGAAATTTCCCAACGCAATGACAAAACCCGCCCACCCGTCGCGGTAGCCGTGCTTGAACAGGTAGTGCTTTAAGAAAGCCCACAGACCATGCCCGAGCGCGCTCACCATCGAGACTCGCTTTCCTGAAAGTTTTCGCGCGCCGAGCGAGGAGTAGCGGTTCATCTTGTTGATCACTTCCTCGAGATTGCGAAACGGAAGCTGCCAGATGGCGCCGTGCAGCCGTCCTAGCGGTCGTTGCGTCAAGAGTTCGTAGCCTTCGTGTACGGGATCATTGGCATACCGCATGGCGCCCTTGCGGAAGAGCTGCGGCTGGCGAAAATTCGGATACCACCCGGAACCCCTGATCCAGCGTCCCATCATGTAGTTGCGGCGCGGCACGAGGTAGGCGTCATGGGCGGATGCCGGCGACGAGAGCACAGCAAGTACTTCGTCGCGAACTTCGGCCGTGCAGCGCTCGTCCGAATCGAGGCTGAAGATCCATTCGTACCGGCATTCCGCGACGGCGCGATTTCGCAAGTCGCCAAAACCGTGAAAGGGGAGCTGGACCACGCGGGCGCCGAGACTTTGCGCGATCTCGGCGGTGCCGTCGCTACTGCCGGAATCGGCTACCACGATTTCGTCGGCCCACAATACGCTCGAGACGGCATCCGCGATTTTTTCGGCCTCATTAAGGGCAAGGATATAGGCCGATATCTTTTGCATGTTGCCTCATTATTGAGCCGGACGGCGGCGCACGCTATCACAGCGGGACAGCACCTGCAGGACCAAAGCTGGAGCCGACGTGCTTGATCTCATCTCGGTGATCGTCACGACCTACAATCGCGAGGACGCGCTCGACGCGGTATTGTCGACATTGTCGCGCCAGAGCGACCGCAGATTCGAAGTTGTGATCGCGGATGACGGTTCGCGTCCGATGACGGCGGCCGTGGTGGAGCGCTGGCGAGCGCGTCTCGGTGTCCCGCTTAGTCACGTCTGGCAGTTGCATTGCGGCTTTCGCGCCGCCGAAATCCGCAACCGTGCCATACTCGCCTGTCACGGCGATTATTGCATTTTCCTCGACGGCGACTGCATCGTTTCGCCCCACTTCGTCGCGACGCATCGCAAACTGGCCGAACCGGGATGGTTCGTCACTGGAAACCGAGTGCTCCTGTCCGCCGCGCTGACGGCGGCGATCCTGCAAGGGCAGCTGCAGCCGGAGGCGTGGGGCGCATGGGCTTGGATGGGGCAGCGCCTGCGCGGCGGCGTCAATCGGTTGGCAGCGCTGCTGCGGTTGCCGCTGGGCCCGCTGCGTAAGCTCCAAGCTCGACAGTGGCGCGGCGCACGCTCCTGCAATCTCGGCATCTGGCGCAGCGATCTCGAACGGGTCGATGGCTTCGACGCCACCTTTACGGGCTGGGGCCGCGAGGATTCCGATCTGCTGATCCGGCTGCTGCGTTGCGGCTTGCGTCGCAAGGACGGCCGCTTCGCGACAGGGGTCATTCATCTCTGGCATGCCCAGCTCGACCGCGCGCAATTGACCGCCAATGATGCGCGGCTTGGCGGCGTGTTACAAAGCGACCGCAAGCGTGCGCAACGCGGACTTTCGGCGTTGCGCGAAACCGCCACTGGCGGAAATCACCCGCAAAATGACCGCCATGTCCGAGCGCAGTCTTGATTCAGCCGTCGTGAAACGGGCAATTCGCGCTCCCCGCCTCGGGCAGATCGCCGATGGGCTGGTCGCCGCCGTCGCCGTGTCACTGCCGTGGTCGACTTCCGCCACGGCCATCCTGATCGTGCTTTGGCTCATTGCGCTCGTTCCGACCCTCGATGCTGCCTCGGTAGGGCGCGAACTGCGCTCGGCGGCCGGCGGGTTGCCGGTGCTCGTCTGGGCACTCGGCGCGATCGGCATGCTGTGGGCCGATGTGAGCTGGAGCGAGCGCATCGCAGGATTGAGCGGATTCCACAAACTGCTGTTCATTCCGCTGCTGCTCGCGCAATTCCGTCGCTCCAGCCAGGCGCGATGGGCGATCATCTGGTTTCTTGCGTCCGCTGTCGTGTTGCTGATCGTCTCCTGGGCGCTTGTGCTCACGCCCGGTCTGACGTGGCGCGGCCAGAGAAATCTCGGCGTGCCGGTCAAGGACTACATCGCGCAAAGCGTGATCTTTGCGATTTGCGTTTTCGGGCTGCTCGGGTTGGCCGCCGAGGTGTGGCGTAGGCGGGCGCTGCTTTCGGTCGTGCTTCTTCTTGTCGCGGCGGCATTTATCGCCAACATCGTCTATGTCGCGACGGCGCGCACAACCCTCGTGGTGATGGCGGTGATGCTCGTGCTGTTCGGAGTGAGGCAATTCGGGTGGAAGGGCGCGCTTGGCGGCGCAGTGATCGGGGGCGTGCTGGCGGGCGTGGTATGGGTGTCCTCGCCATATTTGCGCGAGCGCGTGTCGGCCGCCGTCGAACAGGCACACGGTTATGGCACGAGCGACGTCAATAACCCGGTCGGATTGCGGCTCGAATACTGGAAGAAATCGCTCGCGTTCATCGCCGAGGCGCCTGTCATCGGTCATGGAACGGGGACGATTCCAGCGCTGTTCCGGCGCGACGCGACGCCGGAGACAGCTCCGATGCTGATAACCACGAACCCGCACAGCCAGATCCTGGCGGTGGCGATCGAGCTCGGATTCGTCGGCGTGGCTGCGCTCCTCGCGATGTGGCTCGCCCATCTCGCCTTGTTTCGCGACGGGACGCTGGCCGCGTGGTTCGGGCTCCTGGTCGTGACTTATAACGTTGTGGCCTCGCTGTTCAACTCGCACTTGTTCGACTTCACTCAAGGCTGGCTCTACGTCTTTGGGGTTGGGATCACCGGCGGTATGGTGCTGCGCGCGGCAGACGCTGCAGCAAAAGCCGAAGAGAAGCCATGAGCGCCTCGCAAGACACCCCGCCAAAAGACATCCTGGTGCCGATCTCGGTCGGCGAACTGATGGACAAAATCACCATCCTCGAAATAAAGTCTGAGCGCATCACGAACCCAAGCCAGCTGGAGAGGGTCGTCCAGGAACTCAAAGCCTTGCGAGCCGTCCATCTCGGCGAGATGGATCGCGCGATGCTGGACAAACTCAGCGCCGAGCTCAAACGGGTGAATGCGACGCTCTGGGAGGTCGAGGACGACATCCGCGATTGCGAAGCGCGCGGCGACTTTGGCGATCGGTTCATCGAGCTGGCGCGCGCCGTATACCGGCTCAATGACGAGCGCGCCCGGCTTAAAAAGGCGATCAATCTCGCCTCCGGATCGCGACTCTTCGAGGAGAAGTCCTATAGGTCATTTCAGCGTGAAGACTGCGGTCCTTGAGCGGAGCGATCCGCGCCACTCGGACCCCGCGATGACGCGCCTCGATTTGCCCGAGCGCCCGCGCATCCTGGTGATCACGTTGCGCCGGCTGGGCGACGTGCTGCTCACCACGCCGCTCGTTCGTAGCTTGAAGGCGGGGTTCGCCGACTGCTCGGTTACCGTCCTGGTCTTTCGCGGCACCGAAGGGATGCTCGCCGGCAATCCGGACGTCGACGAGGTGATCACGAGCTCGCATCGGCCCTCCGCCGCGGAAATGGCGCGGCTCGTGCGGCGCCTGTGGCGCAGCTACGATCTCGCTGTTTCGACGCAAGCCGGTGACCGGCCCACCTTTTTCGCTCTAATGGCAGCGCGGCGCCGCGTCGGACTGGTGCCTCATGCCGGCGAGACCGGGGCTTGGTGGAAGCGTTACGCGCATCACGTGGCAGTGGTGGCCGATCCCGAGAGCCATCGGGTCACGCAGCTCTTGCGGCTCGCGAGCGCACTAGGTCTTGAGCAGGCGCTGGATATCGTCTGCCCGCAGGGTCGTGGCGCCGAGGAGTTCGCCCCGCGAATGCCGTACGCTGTCGTGCACCCCAGTCCGTTCTATCGCTACAAGCGTTGGACCGACGCCGGCTGGCGCGGCCTCGTGCGCGGCCTGGCGGAGCGCGGTCTTGCTCTGGTCGCAACCGAAGGGCGCGACGCCACCGAGCAAGCCTATATCGACACCCTATGGGGCCCGGCCGAGCCCCCGGTGACGCGGGTGCGCGGACGTCTGGATTGGGCCGCGCTGGCAGCCCTGCTCAAAGATGCGGCCGTCTATATTGGCCCTGATACGTCGATGACCCATCTCGCGGCCGCCAGCGGCTGCCCGACCGTCGCACTCTACGGTCCCACCAGCCCGCGGCTGATCGGGCCGTGGCCGCCGGGTGGACTGGCCAAGCCCTGGGACCCCGCCGGCACGGTACAACGCCGCGGCAATGTGTGGGTGGTGCAGAATCCGCTGCCGTGCCTGCCCTGCGAGAAGCTCGGCTGCGAAGGCCACCTCGAGAGCTACAGCCGTTGTCTCGACGAGCTGCCGCTCCGCTCGGTCTTGCGCGTGGTCGACGAGGCGCTGGCTACACGATCCTCCGCCATGAGGGAACCTGCATCGCTGAGTGGGGATGCTGAGGCCTAATTGGAAGAAGCTTTGTTCGCGGTTCTCGGCCGGGGTGCAACGATGAAGGACCGGTCAGGATCACCGGGGGAAATAAACCCACAACAGGACTCCAGCGATGCCAAGGCCGGCCGCCGTAAATGCCATCAGCGCGAGATAGCTATCCATTCGAACCCGATCCCGCTCTCGTTCCAGCTCTGCGCAGCGCTAACACACGCGATTAGCCTACAAGGTCAAAGTGACAATTTGCCTAATGTGACTGCATAGGCGTGTCCGAATTTGGTCAAAGCGAACGCGCGAGGGGAAGGTAGAATTCTCGCAGAACGGGCAGTGATGAAAAGCCGTCCTCCCAACCTCGACCGTGCCACCGTCGACGACTTCGGCCGGGAATGGCAGCGCTTCGATCAAAGCCGCGCTTCCAGTGCGGAAGTGCGGCGAATGTTCGGGGAGTATTTCGCGATCTTCCCCTGGGACAGTCTGCCGCGCGACCCAGTGGGCTTCGATGCCGGTTGCGGGAGCGGGCGCTGGGCTGCGCTTGTCGCCCCGCGCGTTGCCCGGCTCTACTGCATCGATGCAAGCGCCGACGCCTTGGCCGTCGCGCAAAAACGGCTTGCCCACCTGACCAACGTAGAGTTTCACGCGACCCCACTCGACGCAATGCCTTTGGACGACCACAGCATGGACTTCGGTTACAGTCTCGGCGTCCTGCATCATTTGCCCGATCCTGCGGCTGGCCTTGCCGCGTGTGTGAGGAAACTCAAGCGCGGAGCACCGATGCTCGTGTACATCTACTACGCCTTTGACAATCGGCCGGCGTGGTTTCGGACGCTGTGGCGAGCAAGCGATCTTTTGCGCCGGGCGCTGGCTCGGACACCGTTCCGCTGCAAATCGGTATTTGCCGAACTTCTCGCTGCCTGCGTGTATTGGCCATTGGCGCGGAGTGCACAGCTTTGTGAGCGGCTTGGCGGCAATGTCGCCAATTGGCCGCTCGGCGCCTACCGCTGGCGCAGCTACTATGCCATGCGTACCGACGCGCTCGACCGCTTCGGCACACGCATCGAGCATCGCATGACCCGAGCCCAGATCAGAGCATCGATGGAAAATGCTGGGTTGCACGAGATACGCTTTCGCGATGCCGAACCATTTTGGTGCGCCGTTGGCCGTAAGATCTAGCTCGATGGACCGGGTAAAAGGGATCAATCAGGGCCCAACCTTTTTCGGCGCGGGAGGCGGCGGCAATTGGAAAGCCTCAAATGTTTCCTTGTAGCACTGATCGATGACGACGGCGACGCGCGAGTCGATGATTTTGTCGCCCTGAATGAACAAAGCATAGTGCAGCGGTTTTCCCTCCGCATTGATCTTGAGACATGTGAGCCAGGCAGGTCCTTTGAGGTGATCAACCGGTCGCGCGCCCGAAATTTCCAAGTCACCGAGGGTGTCTATCTTCGGCAAAATCGTCTTGATGTTGTCGCCGACGATGCGCCGATGGTTAGGCTGCGGCAGATCGGCGGGGTTGGTCACGCTGCCGGCGGCGGTGGCGGGCATCCAATTCTGCACCACCTCGCTCGCCGAGCAACCACCCAAGGCCAGTTCAAGGGCAAGCAGACATGCGCACACAGCCCGTTGATCCAGTTGCAGTACACGCGCGGACATCTCATCAAAACTTTCTTCGGGTCGCGTACATGAATGCGCCCGAACCGGGTGAAAAAGCCGTCAATTTTGCGGTACGCGGGCCCCCGCGCCGGGATTAACCATATGGTTCCGGAATACGGCGATTGATTGGTCAGAGCCCCGAGGCGGCACCTGCGCGAGGTAGCGCGTGCGCCCAAAGGACGGTAATTG
>DASQXF010000364.1:0-2159 GCA_035639895.1 Xanthobacteraceae bacterium | reverse complement strand
GCCTCTACTTCGCGATCGCGACTTTGGCGTTCGCGGAGATGGTGCGGATTCTGTTTGAGTTGTTCCGTTATCAGATTTCGATCGACGGCGAGCTGATCGGGCCCAACGGCACCGACGGATTTCGCAACATCCGTTACATCTTCGACCACAACATCGACGCCTTTCAGTTCCTGCTGCTGATCTGTTCATTGCTCGCAGCGGTGATGTTGGCATTCATGCTGCTGGAACGCTCGCGGCTCGGTGTCATCTTCCGGATGATCGGCCAGGATGAAACGCTCGCCGAATTACAGGGAATTCCCGTTGCGCGCTACAAGGTGCTCGCCGCCGGGATCGCCGGGATGCTTGCCGGAATTGGCGGCGGGCTTTATGCCCATCTGACCACTTATGTGGAGCCGCGCATTTTCGACATCATGCTCGGGGTTCACAGCCTCGCCTACGGCTTGATCGGCGGGCTGGGGACCGCATTGGGTCCGCTCCTCGGCGTTTTGATCGACATCGGCCTGCTCGAATCCATCAGAGCGCTGGCCGGGTATCGCATGATCATCTTCGGCGGGCTCGTTGCCATGCTGTTGATCGTACGGCCGCGCGGTTTGCTCGACGAAGTGCTGGTGCACAAGATCGGCCGCGGCTGGTGGCGAGTGTGCCTGTGGGTACGGCGGTCGGGCCTGAAACCAGGGGCAAACGACGCCCGGGCGCCAGGAGGATCGCCGTGAGGTCGGTAACTTGCGCCATGACGACGCTCGCGATGCTTGCGCTGTGCGGCCTCGAAAACGCACACGCGCAGGTCCGCGCCAAGGCCGAGGTCAGCTGCCGGCCGGCCGAGACGCTGCAATACGACTGCGTCATCAAGCTCGCCAATTCTCGCACCAGCGAGCCTTTGTCCGGGCTCACACTGACGGTGTCAGCGGACATGCCCTCGATGCCGGCAGCACACAGTGTGCGGCCGGTGAAAGCCACCGAGGAGCAGGATAAGGGCACGTATCGGGCGCGCATTGCGCTCGAAATGTACGGTGACTGGGCGCTGCGGCTCGAACTTTCCGGCGCGGTGCGCGATCGGGTGGTCAAGCTGCTGCGATTCGAGAGCGATCGCGTGGGCGAGGCGACGCCGGCGCCCGGGCGGCATCGACACTAGCTGGCTCTAGACCGCGACTGTATCCTCGTCCTCCGCGTCGCGTCGCCGGCGACGCGGGCGGACGCGGCAGACGGCGGCGGGAATCCGGAGCAGATCGTCCAGGAAACCCGACCAGCGCTGTCCACGCGCGAGCGCGCGATCGAGCGCTGCCATGGTACGCGCAAGGCCGGGGTCCTCGTCGTTGATCCAGGTGCGCAGCACCGATCCGAATAAGAGCGCCAGCCCCTGCGCGCGCACTACGCCGCGTGGCCCCGAGGCGCTGATGTCCGCGGCGGTCAGCATCCATTGTTGCGAGCGCACGGCCAGCGAGTTCAAGGCCAATACGAGACCGGGGTTGCGCGCGGCCGAGCGCATCAGCGAGCGCACCGCGGACTTGTGCGGCGCGAGCACCTCGAGCCGGCGCATCAACACGTCGAACAGACGCTCGCGCGGGGGCTCTTCGGCCATCTCGGCATCGCCGCCGACGAGCACCGCGCGATCGGTCTCTTTTATTTGCGCGGCGAGGATCGCGAGGGTCGAGGGGAAGGTGGCGCGCAGATCGGCGAGCGAGACATCGGCGGCCTTTGCGATCTCGGCAAAACCGATGCGTTCGATCGACTTTTCAGCGAGCAGCGCCATGAACGCGTCGATGATGCGCTCGCGCTCGGACTTGCTGTTGCGCGATGCAGGTCGGGCGGCTGACTTGCGCTTGCGAGCCATAGGACCGAGCTCCTGAACCGATTTTCCCCCGTGCAACGAATGTAGGCCGGCAACGCGGGGCCTGCTAGGCCTCCACACCGCTCGCGCGAGCCACTCATCCCGCCAACTCGCGCGATCGTTTGGTCGCCGCAGCGATGGCCTGCGTCATCAGCCGTTGGAGGCCGTCCTCGGCCATCAAGACGTCGAGTGCGGCAGCGGTGGTGCCTCCGGGCGACGTGACGTTCTGCCGCAAAGTTGCGGCGTCGAGGGGTGAGCGATGCAGCAACTCGCCCGCGCCGGCGACTGTGGCCCGCGCGAGCGTGGCGGCGAGCGCTGTGGGCAGACCGGC
>DASQXF010000363.1:0-2585 GCA_035639895.1 Xanthobacteraceae bacterium | reverse complement strand
CCCTGGAAGAAATCGGCCGCCTGGATCACGTGCGCGCCGGATTTTCCGACTACGGCAATTTCCGCATCGCAGGTGATCGCGATTCCCGGCATTTCGGCGGCCGGATCGGCATGGGCCAGGCTGCCGCCGACCGTGCCGCGGTTGCGGACCTGGTAGTGCGCGACATGCGCGATCGCGGCCTTGAGCAGCGGATGTGCGGCATCGAGCCGGTCGTCGTCCTCGATGTCGCGCCAGCGCACCATGGCACCGAGCGTGACCCCCTTGTCCGAGATCCGGATTCCGCGCAGATCGGCGAGCTTGCGAAGATCGACAAGCAGCGTGGGCTGGGCGAGGCGAAAGGCCAGCATAGGGACGAGGCTTTGACCGCCCGCGATCGGCTTGGCATCGTCACGTGAGGAGAGGAGTTGAACGGCTTCGGGCAACGTCGCCGGGCATGCATAGGCGAAGGGCGGCAATTTCATGATTAGGGCGCGTCCCTCGGCACGCAACGAAGCGAGGCGGTACCTATCATCCGGGCCACGGAGGGGTCAACGTACGGGGGCGCCACGAACTCGACCGCGCTGCCCGCGTTGATCCTATAGGTGTGCCATGGTGAATTGCCGCTCGCCAATGGGCTATAGCGAAAAGGCCATCTTGTTCGTGGGTTCGAAGCGCCATGTCGCGTAGGTTTCCCTGGGTCTCATTGCCGGATAGCGAGCTTCTCAAGCTGCGTTTCAAGGACCTCAAGGTCGGCATCGCGGGCACCTGGCTCGAGCGCTGCCTGGAAAACCTGTATGACGAGCTCGCCGAGCGCGGACTTCGCATCCGGCCGCACGCCTGGATGTCGAACGAATGGTTCAGCCCCGACGACACGCCCGGCATCGCCGTTCCCTTCTATCTCGCCCATCCCCGCCTGATGCGGCTCGAGCGCAAGCTGATCATCGACGTCGAAGGCGGCACGGTTCCCGAGTGCATGCGCATTCTGCGGCACGAAGCCGGGCACGTCGTGCAAGTGGCCTATCAGTTGCATCGCCGACGGCGCTGGCGCGAGCTGTTCGGTCCGTCCTCCACGCGCTACCCCAGATACTATCGCCCCAACCCGGCCAGCCGCCGTTACGTCAATCATTTGCCGCTGTGGTACGCGCAGAGCCATCCGGACGAAGACTTCGCGGAAACCTTCGCGGTGTGGCTGACGCCGCGCTCGAACTGGCGCAGGCGCTATGCGCGATGGCCGGCGCTGAAGAAATTGGAATATGTCGACGAGCTGATGGCCGAGATCGCCGGGAAGAGGCCCGTCGTGACGCGCCGCCTGCGCGTCGAGCCGCTGAGCAAGCTCACGCAGACACTGGCCGACCACTACGAGAGGAAGCAGGCACACTACGCCATCGATTATCCGAAGATCTACGACCGTGATCTTCGCCGTATCTTCTCCGCCGACCCGCGGCATCGCCACTCGCCGACGGCGTCCGCTTTTCTGCGGCGCAATCGAGCGAAGATCAGGCAAATCGTTTCGAAGTGGACAGGCGAGTATGAGCTGACGCTCGACTCCGTTTTCGATGATATGATCGGCCGCTGCCGCGAGCTGAAGCTGCGTGCGGTCGGCTCGGAGCGGCAGCTGCGAATGGAATTCATCGTGTTGCTGACGGCGAAGACGGTGCACTCGCTTTACAGTCCGTCGCGACGGCAGTGGCTGGCGTTATGAAGCGCCTGCGCGTTCTGGTGCTCGTGCATCCGGAACTGGTGCCCCCCGATTCGCTCAAGGGGCACAGCGAGCAGGAAATCAATGAATGGAAGACGGAATACGACGTGGTGAGCACGCTGCGCGCTGCCGGCCACGAGGTGCGGCCGCTCGGCGTCGAGAACGAGCTCAAGCCGATCCGCGACGAAATCGAGAGTTGGAAGCCGGACATCGTCTTCAATCTGCTCGAGCAGTTTCACGGCGAAGCCGTCTACGACCAGAACGTGGCGAGCTACCTCGAATTGCTGCGGGTCCCCTATACCGGCTGCAATCCGCGCGGGCTGGTGCTCGCGCGCGGCAAGGACTTATCGAAGAAACTTCTCATCTATCACCGGATTCCCTTGCCGGCTTTTGCCGTGTTCCCGCTGCGGCGAAAAATTCGCCGCCCGCCGCGCATCGGCTTCCCGCTCATCGTCAAGAGCTTGAACGAGGACGCTTCGTGGGGCATCTCGCAGGCGTCCGTGGTGGACAGCGATGAGAAGCTCGCCGAGCGCGTGACGTTCATCCACGAGAGCATCGGCACTGCGGCCATTGCCGAGCAATATATCGAGGGCCGCGAGCTTTACGTCGGCGTGCTGGGCAATGAGCGGCTGCGCGTGTTTCCGATCTGGGAGCTCGAGTTCGGCAGCATGCCGCAAGGCGCGCGCCTTATCGCCACCGAGAAGGTCAAGCACGATCTGCAATACCAGCAGCGTCACGACATCGCCGTGGGCCCGGCCAAGGACCTCTCGCCGCAGCTCGCGGAAACGATCAAGCGCGCAGCCAAGCGCATCTACCGCACGCTCGACCTCGACGGTTATGCCCGCATCGATTTCCGCCTCTCCGCCGACGGCATTCCCTACTATATCGAAGCCAACCCCAACGCCGA
>DASQXF010000362.1:0-6704 GCA_035639895.1 Xanthobacteraceae bacterium | reverse complement strand
GAGACCGCGCGAGCCGCAGTGAATGGTGATCACCACGTCGTCTTTCGACAGATGGAAGGTTTTTGCCGCGTCGGGATCGAGGATCTCGGCGACCACCTGCACTTCGAGATAATGGTTGCCCGAGCCGAGCGTGCCCATCTGCCGACGCTGCCGCTCCTTGGCCCGTTCGGAAACGCACTCGGGTCTTGCGTCCTTCTGCACGCCCTGCTCCTCGATGCGCTCGAGATCGCGCGCCTCGCCACATCCGCGCTCGATGGCCCAGCGCGCGCCGCCCGTCAGCATGGCGTCCATTTCGGCTTGGTCCAGGGTGATGGCGCCTTTGCTGCCGACCCCGGCGGGAATTTCGCGGTAGAGCGCGTCCGCAAGCGCAGATTGCACGGCCCGAACGTCGAACAGCTCGAGCCCGGTGAGCATGGTGCGCACGCCGCACGAGATGTCGAAGCCGACACCGCCCGCGGAGACGACGCCGCCGTCGTCGGCATCGAAGGCGGCAACCCCGCCGATCGGAAAGCCGTAGCCCCAGTGCGCGTCGGGCATGACGTAGGAGGCGGTGACGATGCCCGGCAGCGCCGCGACGTTCGCCGCCTGGTCGTAAACCTTGTCATCCATGCCGCAGATGAGGTCTTCATCGGCGTAGATGATCGCCGGCACGCGCATCGGCCCGCGCGGCTCGATGCGCCAGGTCATTGCGTCGACGCGTGTGAAACGTGCGGGATCCATTGCTCGCGCCGATTTTTACACGTCCACCACACAGCTTGCGGACCAGAAGCCGTCGTCATCCTGGGCAACCCGCAATGCGGTATAGGTTGCCCCTTTCGGCTCGCAGACCGGCGCATGCCGCTTCGGATCCGCAGGCTCGCCCCACAACGTGCCGCGCAACCGCGTGTCCTCGATCTCCACGGCGAAGCGTCCGAATATCATGTGCCGGACCGCCATTTCGTAGATAATTGCGTTGAGCCACTCGACGAGGAGCAGCTCGATGTCGGGTGCCTCGCACGCGACGTCGATGCGCGTGTCCGGCGCAATCGGCGCATCCGTCATCACCGCGGTGAGCGCGAGCGCCGCCCCCTCGAAGGCTTCGGCTGGCGTCGCGCCAAACCCGCGCACGCCCACATCCGCGTCGTGGGAGAACAGCTCCCAGCCGATTGTCGACGTGGCACGCGTAGCATCATGTTGGGCGGGGGTCATTGCCTGCACCTTGGGCACGCAGGTGTTATGAGGCAACCCGCCGTCATGGTAGCAGTTCCGGTGAAGGGCAAAAGTTTTTCCTCAAAAATCGGCGTTTTGCCCGGCGGTCCAAGTTGGCGGCCCCGGCACGGGGTGCACACGAGGCGGCTTGCGCCCTTGTGCAGGCTCCAGCAGCACACGATGTTAAGGCCAGCCGGGATAGATCTTGTCCGCGGGGTTCGCCGCGGGGCGCGACCATGGCGATCACAATCGGAGAAAGCGACGTTCTGCTGGTGGTTGATGTCCAGAACGATTTCTGTCCCAACGGCAACCTTCCCGTTGCGCACGGCGATGAAGTCGTGCCCACCATCAATCGCCTGGCCGGCCGCTTCCGCCACGTGGTGCTGACGCAGGATTGGCATCCTGCCGGCCACCACTCGTTTGCATCATCGCATCCGGGCAAACGGGCGTTCGATACCGTCACCGTCGCCTACGGGCAGCAGATCTTGTGGCCGGAGCATTGCGTTCAAGGCACGAGCGGCGCCCAATTCCACGCCGGCTTGCAAATTCCGCACGCCGAGCTCGTCTTGCGCAAGGGCTTCCGCCCGACCATCGATTCCTACTCCGCTTTTTACGAGAACGACCGCAAGACGCCCACCGGATTAGCCGGCTATCTGCGCGAGCGAGGCCTCACGCGCATCTTCGTTGCCGGGCTGGCGTTCGATTTCTGCGTACGCTACTCCGCCGAGGATGCGCGTCGAGAAGGGTTTTCCGTGACCGTGATCGAGGATGCGTGCCGCGGCATCGACATGGAAGGCACGGTGGCCGCCACGCGCGAGAGCTTCGCCGCGCTGGGCATTGCGACGCTCGCCGCTGATAGCGTGGGCTAAAGTGTATTCGCGCGAAGTCGGATCAACGCGAGCGGCGAATTCGGTACACCCTCTCCCCGGCCCTTAGCGGGGAGAGGGTGGCGAGCGCCCATAAGCGGTTTACGCGCGTCTGGGGCGCGCTCTGGGGGCAAGCCGGGTAAGGGGCAAGAGGCAGACTCATCAAAAGAAGATTTGCGGCGCGACGTGCAGCCCCTCACCCCGCCCCTCGCTGCGCTCGGCCATCCTCTCCCCGCTTCGCGGGGCGAGGGAACGCCAGGGCTTAGGCACCCCGGAACCATTCCGGCAAGGTCGATGTTTGAAAATTGAAGCGGTCGTCGCGCTTAGCAGGTTTGCGAAATCGCGGGGTGCGAGCCATGGACGGGACAGCGACGTTATCGATTTCGCCGGAAAAGGTTTGCTACATCATCGCCAAGGCACGCCAGTTCGAGGCCAAGGACGTGGTTGCCGATCCGGATTCCGGCTCCAATGCCGCCGATGACCGGATGGTGGACGTGCTCGAGGATCAAGCCGACGATCCGGTCTACGAAGAGCTTACCACATTCATCGCTGCGCTCGATGAGGATGAGCAAGCCGACCTCGTGGCCCTGACCTGGCTCGGGCGGGGCGATGCCGGCATCGAGGAATGGGGCGATCTTCGCAGCGAGGCGGCACGCACTCGCAACGAGCGCACTGCCGCCTATCTGCTCGGCCTACCGTTGCTCTCCGAGCATCTCGAGGAAGGCCTTTCCCAATTCGGCCGCTCGTGTGAAGATTAAAGGCCCGCCGCTTTCTTGCCTGGCCTCCTTCCGCAGCCGCAATGGTAGCAGAGGGAGGCCGCTGCAAAATCCCCCAATTCCGTGCGGCGCGCACCGAGGAGGCGGCCCATGCGTGCAGCGCTTGGGGGCGCCCGCTGTGCAGCTCTGAGCCGGCGCGCCGCGCGCGCGTTGTTCTGGCTGCTTCCCGGATTGCCGCTACTGGCGAGCACAGTTGCGGCGGCGCCGCAGGCCGTAGTCCTCCAGATCGACGGCGCCATCGGTCCAGCCGTTGCCGACTACGTGGTGCGTGAGCTTCGCGACATCAGGCAAGGGGAGACACGCCTTGTCGTGTTGCGCATGAATACGCCGGGCGGACTCGACACCTCGATGCGCGAGATCGTTCGCGCCATCCTATCCTCGGCGGTGCCCGTCGCCAGCTACGTCGCCCCGAGCGGCGCGCGCGCGGCGAGCGCCGGCACCTACATCACCTATGCGAGCGCGATCGCGGCCATGGCGCCGGGCACCAATCTCGGTGCCGCCACGCCGATCCGCTTGGGCGCCCCTGGCCTGCCGGGTGGGGCCCCGCAACAGCCTGCCGGTAAAAAAGAGAAGGGCGGCGAGGGCGCTACCAGCTCCAGCGAGCCGGCAGATGCGGAGACGCGCAAGGCGGTCAACGATGCCGTCGCCTACATCCGCGGCTTGGCCGAGCTCAACGGTCGCAACGCCGATTGGGCGGCCGAAGCGGTCCGCACGGCGGTCAGCCTGCCGGCGTCCGAGGCGCTCAAGCTTAACGTCATCGACGTGATCGCCGACGACGTCCCGGATCTGCTGCGCCAGATCGATGGACGCATGGTCAAGGTCGCCGGCAAATCCGAACGCTTGGCAACCGCGGGCCTCGAGGTGGTCACCGCAGCGCCGGATTGGCGGACCGAGCTACTTGGCGTCATCACCGATCCCAACATCGCATTTATCTTGATGCTGATCGGTGTGTACGGGCTCATATTCGAATTTCTCAATCCAGGGGCAGTGGCCCCGGGGCTGATCGGGGGCATCAGCCTGTTGGTCGCGCTCTACGCGCTCAACCTGCTGCCGATCAACTATGCCGGCGCCGCCCTGGTGCTGCTCGGCATCGGCCTGATGGTGGCCGAAGCGCATATCGGCTCGTTCGGCGTGATCGGCGTTGCCGGGATCGTCGCCTTCGTGATCGGCGCGATCATGATGTTTCCGTCCGGCGCGCCGGGCTTCAGTTTATCGCTCCCGGTGGTCGCAGCCGCCACCATCATGACGGCCGCCCTGTTCCTGCTGGTCCTCACGATGCTGCTGCGGTCGCGGCAACATCCCGTCGTTACCGGCAGGGAAGGGCTGCTCGGAGCAGAGGGCGAGACCGTGGCGTGGGACGGAGACGAGGGACGGGTCCGGGTCAACGGCGAAATCTGGCGTGCGCGCGCGCAGCGACCGCTGGAAACGGGGGACCGCATCAGAGTCATCGACCGTGAGGGGCTTGTTCTGGTCGTCGAACCGGCCTGATGACCCCTCGACAACCAGGAGAAAACCCATGCTATCCCTCGCAACAGTTGCCGTTCTAGCGATCCTCGTCGTGGTCATCTTGTTCTCGGCGGTGCGGATCCTGCGCGAATACGAGCGCGGTGTCGTGTTCACGCTCGGCCGCTACACCGGAACCAAGGGACCGGGATTCTTCCTCCTCGTGCCGTTGGTGCAGCAGATGGTGCGGGTCGACCTTCGCGTCGTCGTGGACGAGGTGCCGAGCCAGGATGTGATTTCGCGCGACAACGTATCGGTCAAGGTGAATGCGGTGATCTATTTCCGCGTCGTCGACGCCGAACGAGCGGTGATTCAAGTCTATAACTATCTCGCCGCGACCAGCCAGCTGGCGCAGACCACGCTGCGCTGGGTCTTGGGCAAGCACGACCTCGACCAGATGCTGGCCGAGCGCGACAAGCTCAACGCCGATATCCAGGACGTGCTCGACAAGCAGACCGAAGCGTGGGGCATCAAGGTGTCCAACGTGGAGATCAAGCGCATCGATCTCGACGAGAGCATGATCCGGGCGATCGCCCGTCAAGCCGAGGCCGAACGCACCCGTCGCGCCAAGATCATCAATGCGGAGGGAGAGCAGCAGGCGGCACAAAAGCTGCTTGACGCCGCGCAAATCCTGGCGCCGCTGCCGCAGGCCATGCAGCTGCGCTATCTCGCAACCTTGTTCGATATCGCCGGCGAACGCAGCTCCACCATCGTGTTCCCGTTCCCGATCAACCTGATGGAGGCCTGGACCCAGCGCGGCGGTGCACGGAGCTGATACGCTGGACGCCCCCGCAGGCATCCGGCATGAAAAAAGGGCCGCTTGAGTTCAAGCGGCCCAAGTTTTGGGAGGAACGCGACGGGGGCTGATCCACCCATCGCATCATTTCATTTGCGAAGCGCGGGATCGAAATTCAAGTGCAATCGATGGACGTGGCGATCTCGCATGCGTCCAGCACATATCCCGTCGGCGCCGATTAATTGGCTTGGCACGCCACCGGCCTATATTTTTCTAATGCGACGCATGAACCATGCCACACAATGGGCCTGTAGTAACCATTGTAAGAACGCGCGATTGCCGATTGTACGACCGTAAGGTCACGGACACCCTCAAGCCCCCCGACCCTAAGCGCCCTGTCGTGGGCACTTAAGGCATCGGCCACAGTCACCCGGGAGTGTTTGTTACCGATCGGCGAGGCGTTTCAAGGCGCGCCCATAGATCACCATGGCCTGATCCATGACGCTGGTGGAAGATGCGCTGGTGGTGAGGTCCGTGATGCGAGTGCCAGAAGCCACGCGCCAGATCTCTCGGCCGTCACTGAGTTTCGTCTTCCCAATAACGCGCCGTCTCTCGCCGCTGTCTTTGCGGTTCAAAGAAGTACTGCGGCGGCGCTTGTCAGACACAAGACGATCTCCGGTCAGGAGGAGCTATATAATCTCAAGGCGGGGACAGCGCAACAACAGCTGCAAGGACGATCGCGGAACGGCGACTACACGGTTGTGCCGATGCATAGAGCCTTTGCCTTGGCACCGCGGCCTTCGAGGCAAAAGTCAACGCGCTGCTATTCGTCGGGTTCTCGTACGACCGGCGGCTCGTCCTCGTCGTCCTCGTCCTCTTCGTCGTCTTCGTCCTCGTCGTCATCGTCGGGATCGCGCGGCGGCATGGCATCGGCCGCGGTGGCGAGGAGGCTGCATTCGAGCCACCACGCGGTACTATCATCGGCAAGGCGTGCGGTCATGGCTACTCCTGTTTGACGTTAACCTAAATTTCCGAGCAATTGGGATATTCATGCATTCTTAGCTCGGTAGGGCGCACATTCGCCTCCGGGAGGTGAATCCAATGTCAATCAGCACATTCTATCGCGCACAAGCGCAACGATGCCTCGCGTTATCCCGAGCATGCTCGGATCGCAAGCAGGAAGCGCAGCTCTCGTTCATGGCCAATCGCTACTTCGAGCGGGCCAAAGAGCTGGAGCAAGGGGCCCACGTCCAACCAACTCTCCATCGCGAAGACGCGCGCACGGCATAGACGATCCCGTTGCCTGCTCCGGGCAACGGTCAATTCTTTGCCGTGGATTCCGGCGCCTTGAGCGAGGCCAGCGCGACAAGGGCCCGACTCTTGGCCTCGCGGGTCAGTTCTTGCACGGCCTTTTCGAATGCGGCGCGGAGCGAGGCCATTTCGGCAACGAACCGCTCTTTCGAGATCGCGCCGCTTCGGTAGCGCGCAGCCAACTCCTCGAGCGCCGCGCCATGCTGGCGCACGGCCACCTCGATCTGCGCGAGCGCCTCCTCGAAGGTCATCAGACCCACTCCGAACGGCCGCCGGGCGAACGCTTGCCCGCGCGTTGCGCCTTACCGCGCCTCAACGTTCAGG
>DASQXF010000361.1:0-2938 GCA_035639895.1 Xanthobacteraceae bacterium | reverse complement strand
CACTCGCTTCGCGTCCGAAGATCCAAACAACGAACGATTCTTCCGGCCGGCGCTAAGGCCGCAGCACGCCCTTTTCGATCTTCCCGGCTATATCGCCGCCCGCCTCGCCGCTGCCGGCATCGGCCGATTCGAGGACCTCGGCCATTGCACCTATGCCGATGCGAAGCGATTTTTCAGCTATCGACGTTCAACCCACCGCAACGAGCGCGACTACGGGCGCCACATCAGTGCCATCGCGCTCGCCCGCTAGCGTCGGCCGCTGGCGTTGGCCCCGATTCCACCGCCAGCAGGCAGAAGCGATGTGGATAAGTCGGGTGAGGAGGCCTACCGAGTTCGCCAGCTGGACGCTCCGAACCACGTGAATCAGCGGGACAAAGCTCGTTCCCCGTGCCCCTCATATTGCCAGCCTTGCCGCCTCCTTGTTATCAGGACGCCGCGAGCGCGCGAAGCACTCTCGCCAGGAGCAGCGATGCGGCCCAATAACGGAGCGATCAAGCTTGTCGCCGGCAACTCCAACCCTGCGCTTGCCGACGCGATCGCCGCCTACCTCGCGACCCCGCTGACCAAGGCGGTGGTGCGCCGTTTCGCCGACATGGAAATTTTTGTCCAGATTCAGGAAAACGTACGCGGCACCGATGTTTTCGTTATCCAGTCGACGTCGTATCCGGCCAACGACAATTTGATGGAATTGCTGATCATCATCGACGCGCTTCGCCGCGCGTCGGGGCGGCGTGTCACTGCCGTCATTCCCTATTTCGGTTACGCGCGGCAGGACCGCAAGCCGGCGCCGCGCACGCCGATCTCGGCCAAGCTCGTATCCAACCTGATCACACGCGCTGGGGCCGACAGGGTGATGACGCTCGACCTTCACGCCGGCCAGATCCAGGGATTCTTCGATATCCCAACCGACAATCTTTATGCCGCGCCGATGATGGTGCGCGACATCAAGGAGCGCTTCGACATCGACAAGGTGATGGTGGTGTCGCCCGATGTCGGCGGCGTCGGCCGCGCCCGCGGGCTCGCCAAGCGCATCAACGCGCCGCTCGCTATCGTCGACAAGCGACGCGAACGCGCCGGCGAATCCGAAGTGATGAACGTGATCGGCGAGGTCGAAGGTTACACCTGCATTCTGGTCGACGACATCATCGATTCCGGCGGCACCGTGGTTAACGCTGCCGATGCGCTGTTGGACAAGGGCGCGACCGAGGTCTACGCCTATATTACCCACGGCGTGCTCTCCGGCGGCGCCGTCGCCCGCATCACTGCCTCGCGGCTTAAGGAGCTGGTCATCACCGACTCGATCCAGCCCACCCAGGCGGTCAAGGTCGCCCGCAATATCCGCACGCTTTCGGTCGCTAGCCTCATTGGCGAGGCGATCGGCCGCACCGCGTCCGAAGAGTCGGTATCGAGCCTATTCGACTGATAGGACTCAGGAATCGAGAGTCCAGACTCAGGACAGTACGATTCCCGAGTGCTGGCTCCTGATTCCAGACTCCCAAACCTGATGATGGAACCTGTGGAGAAAATGAGTCCGTCCGGCGAGATATCCACCAAACAGTCGCGGCGACCAAATCCGATTGTGCTTTAGCCACTGGAATCAATGGAGTTATATTCGACTCGTCCGGTGATTCGCCCCGGAGCGGTTGTCCAGCTCCACCGGGGGCTGCGTGAGCAGCGGCGTGGTGTGCGTGCCATCGATTGCGCATCCCATGTCAGGGTGGAGATCAAGCATGGCTCTCATAGAATTTGCCGAACAGCCCCACGGCAATCCGCTCGAGGTGGTCGAGCGGGTGGCCTCCACCAATGGCTGGTCATTCGAGCGCGCGGGCGAGGACGAGATCACGATCCTGGCCAGCGGGAAATGGAGCGATTACCAGGTCTCTTACACCTGGATGTACGACATCGAGGCGCTGCATCTCGCTTGCGCCTTTGAGCTGAAGGTGCCGGAGCGCTGCCGCAGCGAGGTGCAGCAACTCATCTCGCTGATCAACGAGCAGATGTGGGTTGGGCATTTCGATCTTTGGACCCAGGACGGCCTCGTCATGTATCGCCACGCCCTGGTGCTTGCCGGCGGCGTCGAAGCCTCGGGCCGGCAATGCGAGGCATTGCTCGCCACCGCGATTGACGCATGCGAACGGTATTTCCCCGCGTTTCAGTTCGTCGTGTGGGCAGGCAAGCCGGCGCGCACCGCGCTCGATGCCGCCATGTTCGATACCCAAGGCCAGGCGTAAGCGCCCTCAGCCGCTGCTGTCATTCCAAGCCGCCGTGCGCAGCCAAGCTTGCGCAAACGGCGTAAACTTGTCTGCGCTGCTCGGCTGGAATGACGGAGCATCTCATGAGCACATCTACGTCGCGGGGGCCCCTCGCCGATTTCTCCAGAACCATCCTCCTCGCCGGTGCCGGCAAGATGGGTGGCGCCCTGCTGGAAGGCTGGCTGGCGCTGGGACTTTCTCCCGCGCGCGTGGCCGTGATCGAGCCGCAGCCCAGCCGTGACATTGCGGTGCTGGGCGAGCGCGGCCTGCGCCTCAATCCGTCGCGCGACGCGGCCGGCGACGTGGCGGCAGTGGTGGTCGCAGTGAAGCCACAAGTCGCCGACGAGGCATTCCCGGCGCTGGTGCCGTTCGTGGGCGGCACCAGCGTTGTCGTATCCATCATGGCGGGGCGGACCTTGCGATTCCTCGCCGATGGCCTGCCGGGCGCCGCGCTTGTTCGCGCCATGCCGAACACGCCCGCCGCGATCGGCCGCGGCATCACGGTCGCGGTGGCCAATCCGCGCGTCTCGCCCGAGCAGCGCGCGCTCGTGGACGCGCTCCTATCCGCGGTCGGCGTCGTGGAATGGATCGCGGACGAGGCCCTCATGGACGCCGTAACCGCACTCTCAGGCTCCGGACCCGCCTATGTGTTCCTGCTCGCCGAGGCGATGGCGCACGCGGGCGCC
>DASQXF010000360.1:0-2025 GCA_035639895.1 Xanthobacteraceae bacterium | reverse complement strand
ATCGAGCAGGGCTGACAACCCTGCTCCCAAGAACGCAAACTTACTCAACGCTACCCTTACGCCTCGAACTCTTGAGCTGCCGGTCGAGACGGCGGCTTTGCGCCGACTTTCCTCCCAAGACTTGGACCGCGCGGCCGATGGCGCGCGAGTGCTCGTGCCACGACCTTGCTTCTTTGACGCTATCCCAACTTGCGTGACTTGTCATCAGGGTCCAAACGCCGCCCAACCGGGTGAAAAATAGCGTCTTCACGCTGTTGCGGCGCGCGCCGTAATGCCGCGCTCTCGGGCGGGAAATGATAATACTTGGCCGGAAGACTTTGATAGCCCTTGTTTTTTTGCCGGCGATCCGGTTTCACTCGGCATATCTCAACGATTCTCGCCCCCATGCGCCTCTCCCATTATCTCCTGCCGATCCTGCGCGAGACGCCGAAGGAGGCGGAGGTCGTCTCCCATCGGCTGATGCTGCGGGCGGGCCTCATCCGCCAGGAGGCTGCCGGCATCTACGCCTGGCTGCCGCTCGGTTTCCGCGTGCTCAAAAAGATCGAGCAGATCGTGCGCGAGGAGCAGGATCGCGCGGGGGCCATCGAGCTTTTGATGCCGACGTTGCAGCTTGCCGATCTCTGGCGCGAGACCGGCCGTTACGACGCCTACGGTCCGGAAATGCTGCGCATTAAGGACCGTCATGAGCGCGATATGCTTTACGGTCCAACCAACGAGGACATGATCACCGAGATTTTCCGCGCCTACGTTCGCTCCTACCGCGAACTGCCCAAGATCCTCTACCACATCCAGTGGAAATTCCGCGACGAGCAGCGCCCGCGCTTCGGCGTGATGCGCGGCCGAGAATTCTTGATGAAGGACGCTTACTCGTTCGATATCGACGAAGCGGCGGCGAGAATTTCCTACAACAAGATGTTCGTCGCCTATCTGCGCACGTTTGCGCGGATGGGACTAAAGGCGATCCCGATGGCGGCCGAAACCGGGCCGATCGGCGGCAACCTATCGCACGAGTTCATCATTCTGGCCGAGACCGGCGAGTCCGGCGTTTTCTGCAATCGCGACGTGCTCGATCTGCCCATTCCCGGCGAAGACGTCGATTACGACAAGGACTTGATGCCGCATATCCGCCCGTGGACCAGCCTCTATGCCGCAACCGAGGACGTGCACGATGCCGCCCGCTTCGAACGCGATGTTCCGCCGGAAAAGCGCCTGCACACCCGCGGCATCGAGGTCGGGCAGATCTTCTATTTCGGGACCAAATATTCCGAACCGATGAAGGCAGTCGTGGCGGGTGCTGACGGCAGCGAGCGCCCGGTGCATGGCGGCTCTTACGGAGTGGGCGTGTCGCGTCTGGTCGGCGCCATCATCGAGGCGTTCCACGACGAGGCTGGGATCAAGTGGCCAGAGGCGGTAGCGCCCTTCAAAGTCGTGATCCTCAATCTCAAGCAGGGCGGCGCCGACACCGACGCCGCCAGCGAGCGGCTTTACCGCGAGTTCGGCGCCAAAGGCGTCGACGTACTCTACGACGATCTCGACCAGCGCCCGGGCGCAAAATTCGCCACCGCCGACCTGATCGGGATTCCGTGGCAAATCCTCGTCGGACCGAAGGGCCTTGCCGAGGGCAAGGTCGAGGTCAAGAAGCGCGCCGACGGCGGCCGCGAGCTGATGACCGAGGCCGAGGCGATGATACGGCTGGCGGGATGAAACTGCGGTTCCTTTTGACCCTCGCCCTCGCCGGACAGGGCGCGAAACGGCCAGAATCGCGTGATAGCGAATTGTCGTCCCCGCGAAAGCGGGGACCCATGACCACCGCCTCTGGAATATGGGTCCCCGCTTGCGCGGGGACGACTGCGGGCAGTGTGAGCCACTGATATTGGAGAGGTGGAGAACACAGCGATGGACGAGCCGACCCGCATCCACCCGTTCGCGCCGTTCGAATGGATGCTCTCGCTACGCTATCTGCGCTCGCGGCGACAGGAGGGCTTCATCTCGGTCAATGCCGGGTTCTCGTTTCTCGGCATTATG